>JACDQN010000296.1 GCA_015657575.1 Sphingopyxis sp. | reverse complement strand
AGGGCCAGATGGACCGCTGGTCGATCGTCACCACGCTGAACTATCTGCCGCACGACAACGAGGTCGCGATCGTTCTGGCGAAGTCGAAGCATTATCAGGCCACGCCCGAGGGCAAGGACATCGTCAACAAGATGGTCCGTGTCGCCGATTTGACCCGTAACGCCTTCATGAACGGCGACCTCTCGACCGTGATGTCGCCGCGCACGGTCATTACCTGGGCCGAGAACGCGGAAATCTTCACCGATATCGGCTTCGCCTTCCGCGTGACGTTCCTGAACAAATGCGACGAGATGGAGCGCACGCTGGTGGCCGAGTTCTACCAGCGCTCCTTCGGCAAGGAACTGCCCGAGAGCGCGGTCAACGTGGTGCTGAGCTAGGGCTCCGCCGCGCATGGCGAGCCTTCAGCGCGAAACCGATGGCGCGCAGACGAAGGAGGCCGTCATTGCCGGCCTCAGCGCCTACAACGCCGCCCGCGTCGGCCCGCGCAACAGCGCGCCGCTGGCGATCAGCCTGCGCGACGATGACGGAACGATCGTCGGCGGCTTGATAGGCGAACTGAAATGGCAGTGGCTCCATGTCGATCTGATCTGGATCGACGAGGCCCATCGCGGCAGGGGCCATGGCGAGGCGCTGGTGGCGATGGCGGAGCAAGCGGCGCGCGACCATGGCGCGCGCGGCGTCTATCTCGCGACGATGAGCCTGCAGGCTCCTGATTTTTATCCGAAACTCGGCTACGCTCAGTACGGAATACTTGAGGATTATCCGGTCGAAGGCCACCGGATTCATCAATTCGCGAAGGCGCTATGACCCTCTCCAACCGCAAGCCAGGCACGACCAAGGAAGCCCCGGCCGAGCCGCTGAAGCGCGCCATCTCCGGCGCCATGAAGGCGATCGCGCGCAAGCCCGAGATGGAGATCGTCTTCGCGGCCGACAAACCCTCGCTGGTCGGCGACCGCGCCCGCCTGCCCGAGCCGCCGCGCAAGCTCACCGTGCAGGACGTCGCGATCCTGCGCGGCCATTCCGACTCGATGGCGCTGCGGCTCGCCTGCCATGACGCGGCCGTACATCGCCGCGCCGCGCCCGAGGGCGATGCGGCGCGCGCCGTGTTCGACGCGGTCGAGCAGTCGCGCGTCGAATGCGTCGGCTCGCGGCGCATGGCCGGCATGGCCGGCAACATCACCGCCATGCTGGAGGACCGCTACCATCGCGGGGCCGCTACGAGGAGATCACCGACCGCGCCGACGCGCCGCTGGAGGACGCGCTCGCCTTGATGGTGCGCGAGCGCCTGACGGGCTTAAAGCCGCCCAAGGCCGCCGAAAAGCTGGTCGATCTCTGGCGCGACGTGATCGAGACCAAAGCGGGCGGCGATCTGGACCGGCTCGCGAAGGCCGTCGAGGACCAGCGCGCCTTCGCTCGCACCGTGCGCGACATGCTCGCCTCGCTCGACATGGCCGAACAGAGCTCGCAGGGCGACGATGCCGAGGACGATCAGGACGACAAGGATTCGGCCTCCGAAGACCAGCAGCAGCAGGAGGGCGAGGCCGAGCAGGAGAGCGCCGGCGACCGCTCCGAGACCGAGGTCAGCGACGACGCGACCGAGGAATTGCAGGAAGGCGCCTCCGAGGCCGCCGACGCGCCGGCCGGCGACTGGGAGGAGGAGGACGAGAACTCCGATTCGGAAGAGGCCGGCGAGGCCCCGCGCCCGCGCGAGAGCAAGCCCAACGACCGCCCCGTCACCGACTACAAGGCCTACACCCAGAAGTTCGACGAGGTCATCACGGCCGAAGAGCTCTGCGACGCCGAGGAGCTTACCCGCTTACGCGCTATCTCGACAAGCAGCTCGCCCATCTCCAGGGCGTCGTCGCGCGCCTCGCCAACCGGCTGCAACGCCGGCTGATGGCGCAGCAGAACCGCTCCTGGCAGTTCGATCTGGAAGAGGGCGCGCTCGACCCCTCGCGCCTGCCGCGCATCATCATCGACCCCTACCAGCCGCTCTCCTTCCGCCAGGAATCGGACACGAATTTCCGCGATACGGTGGTAACGCTGCTAATCGACAATTCCGGCTCTATGCGCGGCCGACCGATCACGGTCGCCGCCACCTGCGCCGATATCCTCGCGCGGACGCTGGAGCGCTGCGGCGTCAAGGTCGAGCTTCTGGGCTTCACCACGCGGGCCTGGAAGGGCGGTCTCTCCCGCGAGAACTGGCTGCAATCGGGCAAGCCCGCCGCGCCCGGTCGCCTCAACGATCTGCGCCATATCATCTACAAATCGGCCGACGCGCCCTGGCGGCGGGCGCGCAAGAACCTTGGCCTCATGATGCGCGAGGGGCTGCTCAAGGAAAATATCGACGGCGAAGCGCTGATGTGGGCGCACCAGCGCATCATCAATCGCCCCGAGGAACGCCGCATCCTGATGGTGATTTCGGACGGCGCGCCGGTCGACGACAGCACGCTGTCGGTCAACCACGGCGCCTATCTCGACCAGCATCTGCGCCAGGTGATCGAATGGATCGAAAAGCGCTCGCCCGTCGAGCTCTGCGCGATCGGCATCGGCCACGACGTCACGCGCTATTACAGCCGCGCGGTGACGATCATGGACGCCGAGCAATTGGGCGGCACGATGGTCGAACAACTCGCAGGACTGTTCGACATCGATTGATATCTGGGGCCGCAGCTCCGAAAGCTGCCGATGACGAGAGTGGGAACGTCCGCTCCCCACCCCCCAAACCGACATCGCATTTCGGCTTTCAAGGAAAATAAGCGCCGCAGATGTGCCGGCGAACCCAAAAGGGGAGCAGCCACGCCGCTCCCCCCTCTATTCCGCAACGGGCCGAAGCTTACATTGTCTTGCCGGTCCATTTTTCCGGATCGAAGCCTTCGAGCGTGTCGCCTTTCGTGCCCGCGGCGATTTCCGCCTCGGTCAGGAACTTGATCGCGACGCCGCCGACCTTCGTGTTGCCCCAGCTCAGCGCGGTGATATGGCTGTCGCCATATTTGGCGCCGATCACGGCATCGGCACCCAGCTTTTCGCCACGCTCCCAGATTTCGGCATAGATTTTCTTCTGCGACGGCTCCTTGCTGAAGATCGTCGCCTTGCGGACGCCTGCGGTGACGACGCCGACGATCTTGTAGGGCTTGTCGGTGATGTCGTGCGGGAACACCGGCACGCCCATTTCCTCATTGACCATCACATAGGTCGCTTCTTTTTTCTTGGCGACCGCCGGGGTCGAAACGACCAGCGCCGCGACGGCAGCCGCGGCGATAAACTTGACAGACTTCATATTGATGCTCCCCCTGTTGGAGCGCTTTAGTTCGTCTTGTCGGGGGCCAAGGTCAAGTCCGATTCTATATTGGCAAATCCGACTAATCATGCCCTAAGTCGTCGGGGTTATTGGGGGAAATCATGATCGTCATTCAAGCTGGTGCGGCCGCCTTGTTGCTGGCTTCGGGCGCGCAGGCTGCGCCAGTCGAGGGCGCGGCGCAGGCTACCGCCGCCGAAGCGCCGCCAATAGCCAAGCCCGCCGCGACGATCGAGGCGCCGACGCCCGCCGAACCGGGCGCGACGGTCGCACCGCCGCCCGCTCCCGCCATCCTGCTGCGGCGCGATACGCCGATCCATTTCATGGTCGTGAACGAAGTGACGACCAAGACGCACACGCCGGGGCACCGGTTCAAGCTGCGCGTCGACAAACCGGTGGTCATCGAGGGAGCGATCGTGATCCCCGTCGGCGCGACCGCGTGGGGCGAAGTGCTCGCCGCATCGAAGAGCGGCAACGTCGGCAAGGGCGGATCGCTCGAAGCCCGGTTGCTGTACGTCGAAAGCAACGGGCTGCAGATTCCCGTCAGCGGCACCAACAACGCCAAGGGCGCCAGCGCCGGCGGCGAAACGGCGCTTGGTATCCTGGCGCTCGGCCCGCTCGGCCTGTTTGCCAAGGGCAACAACGCAAAGATCAAGGCGGGCGAGTTGATGACCGGCTTTGTCGAGCAGGACACCGAAATCCCGCGCGCGACCCCGGCGGGCCTGTGACCCGACACCCGATTCTGGCGGCCTACATAGGCCTTGCGCTGGCAACGCCGGTGAATGGTCAGGCTCCTGTCGCCGCGCAGCCGGTGGCCGCACAATCGGGATCGCAGATCATCGTTCCGGCGGGGACGATCATCGACCTGGTCACGACCAACACAATTTCGAGCAAGAAGAGCGTCAAGGGCGACCTCCTCTATCTGAAGGTCGCGGCGCCCGTGACCATCGATGGCGCCGTCGCCCTTCCCGTCGGCACCGTCGTCGTCGCCCAGCTGACCCGCGCCGAACCGCGCGGTGCGTTCGGGAGGTCGGGAAAGCTCGACGTGCAATTGCTCTATGCCGAGCTTCCCGGTGGCACCATGCGCATCAGCGGCGCGGTGCGCGCGCGCGGCAAGAGCGGCGCCGACGATGCGGCCGCCACGGCCGCCGCCTTTCTGGTGCTGCCCTTCATCAGCACGGGGCGGAGCGCGGAAATCCCTGCGGGATCCGAGGTTTCCGCTCGCCTGGACCGTTCGATCGCGATCGAACGGCGCTGATCTTCCGCCGATGCCGCGCGGGTGGGTGACAACCCCTTGCCCCCTCGTTACAAACCTGTCCCGATGCAGCAGGGACTCGCGGCCTGACGACGAGCCGCTGCACGGACATGATGCTGAGGGTCGCCGGCATGAGGTGAGGCCGCACCGGAGTGGTGCGTAGCTGAGGGGGCGATTGACGCATGAAAAAAGCATCCGACCTGTTCATCGAGTGCCTGGAGGAAGAAGGCGTCGAATATATTTTCGGCGTTCCGGGCGAAGAGAATCTCGACTTCCTCGACAGCCTGTCGCGGTCGAGCAAGATCAAGCTGATCCTGACGCGCCACGAACAGGGCGCGGGCTTCATGGCCGCGACCTATGGCCGCCATACCGGCAAGACGGGCGTGTGCCTCGCGACGCTCGGCCCCGGCGCGACCAACTTCGTCACCGCCGCCGCCTATGCGCAGCTGGGCGGTATGCCGATGATGATGATCACCGGCCAGAAACCGATCAAGAAGTCGAAACAGGGCCGTTTCCAGATTCTCGACGTCGTCGCGATGATGGGGCCGATCACCAAATATACGCATCAGATGGCGTCGTCGGACAATATTCCGAGCCGCGTGCGCGAAGCCTTCCGCCTGGCCGAAGAGGAAAAGCCCGGCGCGGTGCATATCGAACTGCCCGAGGATATCGCCGACGAGCATACCGACAGCCTGCCGCTGAAGCGCAGCCACAGCCGCCGGCCGACCGCCGACGTCAAGTCGATCCGCGAAGCGGTGAAGGCGCTCGAAAACGCGACCTCGCCGGTGCTCGTGATCGGTGCGGGCGCGAACCGGACGATGACCAGCCGCATGCTGCTGCAATTCATCGAAAAGACGGGGATTCCCTTCCTGACGACCCAGCTCGGCAAGGGCGTGATCGATGAGCGGCATCCGAAATTCCTCGGCTGCGCCGCACTGTCGGCGGGCGATTTCGTTCACCGCGCGGTCGAGGCGTCGGACTGCATCGTCAACCTCGGCCACGACGTGATCGAGAAGCCGCCCTTCTTCATGCAGCGCGGCGGCCCGACCGTCATCCATGTGTCGACCAAGACCGCCGAGGTCGATCCGGTCTATTTCCCCGACATCGAGGTGATCGGGGACATCGCCAATGCGGTGTGGCAGATGAAGGAGGATATCGTCCCCAACGGCGGGTGGAAGTTCGACCATCTGCTCGCCTATCGCAAGGCCGAGGTCGAGCATACCGCGCCGCTCGCCAAGGACGAACGCTTTCCGATCTTCCCGCCGCATCTGGTACAGTCGATCCGCGACGCGATGCCCGACGACGGGATCATCTGCCTCGACAATGGCGTCTACAAGATCTGGTTCGCGCGCGGCTACACGGCGTGCAAGCCGAACACCGTGCTGCTCGACAATGCGCTCGCGACGATGGGCGCGGGTTTGCCGTCGGCGATGATGTCGGCGATGGTCTATCCGAACCGCAAGGTCATGGCGATCTGCGGCGACGGCGGCTTCATGATGAACAGCCAGGAGATGGAGACTGCGGTGCGCCTGGGGCTCAACCTCACCGTGCTCATCCTCAACGACAACAGCTATGGCATGATCCGCTGGAAACAGGCGAACATGGGCTTCAAGGATTGGGGGCTCACCTATGGCAACCCCGATTTCGTCAAATATGCCGAAAGCTATGGCGCCTTCGGCTATCGCGTCGAAAGCGCGGCGCATCTCAAGGAACTGCTCGCGCACACCCGCGACACGCCGGGGGTGCATCTGATCGACTGCCCGGTCGATTATTCGGAGAACGACCAAATTCTGAACATCGACATCAAGAAATTGTCGAAGGAACTATAAATCGGAAAGCCCCTCCCCTTAGGGGAGGGGTT
>JACDQN010000295.1 GCA_015657575.1 Sphingopyxis sp. | reverse complement strand
GCGCTGCACCCCAGCATGGCGGAAGAGCTGGTGCTGCTGAAATAGACTGCTCCCCGGCGAAGCCGGGGCCCAGTAGGCGCAAATGGACCCCGGCTTTCGCCGGGGAGCGCGGACTGCTAAGCTCGCCCCGAAAAATTGGGGAGGGATCGCATGGCGGGCACGGCATTGGTCAGCGGCGGCAGCGGCTATATCGCGGGCTTCCTGATCCGGCAGCTGATCGAAAATGGCTGGACCGTTCATACCACGGTGCGCAGCCTGAAGCGCGAGGCCGAGGTTCGCGGCTGGCTGAACGTCGATAACGACCGGCTGCGCTTCTTCGCCGCCGACCTCGAACAGGATGCCGGCTGGGCCGAAGCGATGGCGGGATGCAGTCATGTCGCGCATGTCGCGTCGCCCTTTCCGCTCGACGTTCCCAAATATGCCGACGAGCTTGTCGTGCCGGCGCGCGAAGGGGCGCTGCGGGCGCTGCGCTTCGCGAAGGGAGCGGGTGTCGGGCGTTTCGTCCTGACCTCGTCGATGGCGGCGATCGCCTATGGGCATGGCAAGGGGCGCGAGATTTATGACGAGGCGGACTGGACCGATCTCGATAACCCCGCCGTCATGCCCTATCCGCGCTCGAAGACCGTCGCCGAACGCGCGGCGCGTGACTGGGTCGCGGCCGAAGGCGGCGGCATGGAGTTCGCGTCGGTTAACCCCGCGGCGGTATTCGGACCCTTGCTGTCGGACGACCTCTCGACGTCGATCGAGCTGGTGAAGCAATTGCTCGAAGGCAAGGTGCCGATGTGCCCCGACATCGGGTTCGGCATCATCGACGTGCGCGATGTCGCCGACCTCCATTATCGCGCGCTGACCGCGCCGGACATTCGCGACGAGCGTTATGTCTGCTCGGGGCCGTTCCTGAAGATGATCGACGTCGCGAACCTCCTGACAGCGAACCTCGGGGAGAGGGCGAAGAAGGTGCCGACGCGCCGGATGCCCGACTGGCTGCTCCAGCTGTTCGCGCTGGTGCGGCCCGAACTCAAACAGCTCGTCGCCGAGCTCGGCAATGTCCGTGGCGGCGACAGTCGCCATGCGATGACGACGCTCGGCTGGACGATGCGAACGCCGGAGGAGGCAATCCTCGCGACGGCGAACAGCCTGATCGAGCGCGGGATCGTGAGGGTTTAAGGTTCCCCTCCCGCTTGCGGAGGGGCCAGGAGAGGGCCTGTCTATTTGCGCAGCTCCGAAACAGGCCCTTCCCCGACCCCTCCCATAAATAGGAGGGGAGACGCTTAGGCAATCGTCGGAACGATCCCGCCCTCGGCGCGGATCGCGGCACCGTTGGTCACCGCGGCGAGCGGGCTGGCGAGATAGGTCACCATCGACCCGATCTCGTCGGCCTCGATCAGCCGGCGTATCAGCGACAGTGGACGCAACTCTTCGAAAAACGCTTTTTCGCGCTCGGCCTCGGACCCATCGGGGTTCGAGACGACCGAGCGGATGAAATCGACGATCCCTTCCGACCGCGTCGGTCCCGGCATCACCGTATTGACGGTCACACCCGTCCCGCGCGTCTGTTCGGCAAGGCCGCGCGCGATCGCGAGCTGCGCGGTCTTGGTCATGCCGTAATGCACCATCTCGGCGGGCGGCAGCAGACCACTCTCGCTGGCGATGAAGATCACGCGGCCCCAGTTGTTTTCGAGCATCTTGGGGAAATAATGCCGCGACAGCCGTGCGCCGCTGACCACATTGACCTCGAAGATATGGTGCCAGTCGGCATCGCTGATGTCGGCGAAGTCCTTGGCTTCGTAGATGCCGAGGTTGTTGACGAGGATGTCTGTCGCGGGAACCGCCGCGATCAGCGCTTCTGCACCCTCGGCAGTCGCGGGATCGGCGAGCACGGCCCGGATTTCACCCGACTGCGACAATTCGGCCGCGGCTTCGTCGAGCTTTGCCTGGTTGCGCCCGGTGATGACCACCTCGACGCCTTCTTCCGCGAGGCGCTTGGCGATCGCAAAGCCGATGCCGGCGGTCGATCCGGTGACGATGGCGGTCTTGCCTTTGAGTTTCAGGTCCATGAGTGAATTCCTTTCACGCCTCGGTTGTTGTTCGATATGCCGAAGATAGCGTTTCGCTCTATTGTTGATTAGAATGCGCTTCATCACCTCAGTGATGATTCATAATCAGGAATGGCGATGGACAACCGATTCGGCGATATCGAGACTTTCCTTGCGGTGGCGAGCGGCGGCAGCTTTGCGGCGGGCGCCAAGGCGCTCCGTCTTACGCCGTCGGCCGTGAGTCGCAGTATCGCGCGGCTGGAGGAGCGCCTTGGCACCATCCTGTTCCGCCGCACCACGCGCTCGCTTGCGCTGACCACCGAGGGTGTCGCCTATCGCGATCGGATGAGCGTGCTGCTTGCCGAGATCGAGACGGTCGAGAACGGCCTTGGTCGCGAGAAGCAGGGGCCTCGCGGGCTTCTACGCGTCAACGCCTCGCCTTCGATCGGTGTGCCGTTGCTGCCGATCCTGCCGCGATTCATGACCCGCTACCCCGAAATCATCCTCGACCTTGCGCTGTCCGATGCGATCGTCGACCTGGTCGAAGAGCGCGCTGACATCGCGATCCGGATCGGCCCGCTCCGCGACACGAGCCTTCGTGCCAAGAAGCTGGGACATAGCCGCATGGCGTTGGTCGCGAGCCCCGATTATCTCGCACGGCGCGGCACGCCGCGGACGCCCGACGATCTCGAAGCGCATGATTGCCTGCGCTTCAGCTTTCGCCGCTCGATCGACAGCTGGCCTTTCCGCGTCGGCGGGCGGATCGTGCATCGCCCCGTCCACGGCAGCTTCTTCGGCAATTCGGGCGATATGGTGCGCCAGATGGCCGTCGCGGGCGGGGGCATTTCGCGGCACGGGCATTTCCACGTTGCTGGCGATCTTGCGGCAGGGCGTCTCGTTGAAGTGCTTGGCGATTACCATCCGGGCGACGGTGAGGATATTCATGCGCTCTACGCGTCCGAAGATCGCGCGGCGGCCCGAATTCGGGCCTTTCTCGATTTCCTCGAAGAGGAGCTGGTGATCGCCCCCTAGCCGATCCGGTAAGGGACGACATCGCGCCGGTCGGGATCGACCAGGATCGGGCGGTCGCTCGGGCGGGAAGGCGCGCTGGTCGCAATCGTCGCGCGGACAGATGCGGCACGATAGTCCGATCCGCGCAGCGGCTTGCGGCGCGGCGACATCGACGCCGTCGGCGTAAACGAAATCGGCGGCATATTGGGCCTCGCAGCCGAGCGCGACGGCATAGCGGCGCGGGCTGCGTGCGTAGCTTCCCGACGGCTTCACCAATCCCTTGGCCATCGACACATAGCGCAGGCCGTCGGGCGTCTCGGCGAGCTGGAACAATATGCGATCGGGGATCGCGGCGGCCTCGTGCACGATCCACAGCGGACATGCCCCGCCGAAACGCGCGAATTGGAGCCGCGTCGCGCTGTGCCGCTTGGTGATATTGCCGGCCATGTCGACACGGCAGAAGAACATCGGGATGCCGCGCGCGCCGGGGCGCTGGAGTGTCGAGAGGCGGTGGCACGCCTGTTCGAAGCTGACGCCATATTCGAGGCGCAGCCGGTCGATGTCGTGCCGCACCGCGCGGGCGCTGGCGCGGAAGGGCGCATAAGGCATCAGAACCGCGCCCGCGGCATAGTTTGCGAGCCCGACGTGGAGGAGCTGACGCGCGGCGGCCGTGCGCAGGGGGGAGGCTTCGACGACCGCCGCGATCTCGTTCGCCAGCGCCAATGCCGCAAGCTGATGCGCCAGCTGAAATCGCCGGGTTTCCGCGGGCTGCGACGGATCGATGACGAGGTGCCGCATCGTCGCGTCGAAATCGCGCAGCGCCTGCGCTTGCCGATAGACGATCGAGATGCCCAGCGCGTCGCGCAAGCGCCGCTCGATCGTCTCGATCGCGGGCGAAGGGGCGCCCCCTCGAAGCTGTTCGGCCAGAGCCTCCGCGGCGCGGTCGATGCTGTCGACATAGTTGCCCGCGTCGTGGAACCAGTCGCGCACCTCTTCCCACGGCAGGCGGCTGCCCTCGGCGGTACCGCCGGTGAGCGCCTCGTCGATGATCTGCAGCCGCTGTCCCGCGCGGCGATAGGCGGCGTGAAGCGCGACGAATTGGTCGGCGAGCTGCGGTTGCTGGAGCGCGGCGCGTTCGAGCTGTTCGGGGGGAAGGGGCGACGCGGCAAAGAGCGGGTCGGCGGCGGCTTCGCGGAGCGCTCCGGCACGGCGGTCGCCGGCGTCGGCGGCCACCTCCTCCCATTCGAGCGGGAAGAGCCGTTGCAGCCGGTCGAGCAGCGCGGGCGTCAGCGGGCGGTCGTCATGCTCGATCTGGCTGAGGTAGGAGGCCGAGATGCCGAGTTGACCGGCGAAGTCGGCCTGGCGGATCGCGCGGGATTCCCGAAGTTGGCGAAGTTGCCGCCCAGCGTAGAGACGCGTTGCCACCATCCTGGCAGGATAGTTTGCAAACTTGTACTTTGCAACTTTGCAAATTCACATTTGCATCGACGGTGTCTCCTAGGCAGATGGCGTCGTTGCCATAGTTTAAGGGGTTCGCATGTCCGCCAATATCGCCGAAATGGAACGCCGTCGCGCCGCCGCCGCTCTTGGGGGAGGGCAGAAGCGCATCGATGCGCAGCATGCCAAGGGCAAGCTTACTGCGCGCGAGCGGCTCGACGTGCTGCTCGACGAAGGCTCGTTCGAAGAGCTCGACACCTATGTCGAGCATAATTGCACCGATTTCGGCATGGAAAATCAGAAGGTTCCGGGCGACGGCGTGGTTACCGGCAGCGGCACGATCAACGGCCGTCTTGTCTATGTCTTCAGCCAGGATTTCACCGTCTTCGGCGGCTCGCTCTCGGAGCGGCACGCCGAGAAGATCATGAAGGTGATGGACAATGCGATGAAGGTCGGCGCACCCGTCATCGGTCTCAACGACAGCGGCGGCGCGCGCATCCAGGAGGGCGTGGCCTCGCTCGGCGGCTATGCCGAGGTGTTCCAGCGTAACGTGCTCGCCAGCGGCGTGGTGCCGCAAATCAGCCTGATCATGGGCCCATGCGCGGGCGGGGCGGTTTACAGCCCGGCGATGACCGACTTCATCTTCATGGTGAAGGACAGCAGTTATATGTTCGTCACCGGTCCCGATGTTGTCAAAACCGTAACGAACGAGGTTGTCACGCAGGAAGAATTGGGCGGCGCGATCACGCATACGACGAAAAGTTCGGTCGCCGACAATGCGTTTGAAAATGATATCGAGGCGCTGCTCGCGGCGCGCGATTTCTTCGACTATCTGCCCGAGAACAACCGCAGCGGCGTTCCGGTGCGCCCGACGAGCGACCCCTATGATCGCGCCGAACCGAGCCTCGACACGCTGATCCCGCCGAACGCGAACCAGCCCTACGACATGCACGAACTGATCCGGAAGACCGTCGACGAGGGCGATTTCTTCGAAGTGCAGCCGGCGCATGCCGCGAACATCATCTGCGGCTTCGGGCGGATCGAGGGTCGCACGATCGGCATCGTCGCGAACCAGCCGCTGGTGCTTGCGGGCGTGCTCGACATCAATTCGTCGAAGAAGGCGGCGCGCTTCGTGCGCTTCTGCGACGCGTTCGTAAATTCCGATCGTCACCTTCGTCGACGTCCGGGCTTCCTGCCCGGCAGCGGCGCACGGAATATAATGGCATCATCAAGCATGGCGCGAAGCTGCTCTTCGCTTATGCCGAGGCAACGGTGCCCAAGATCACGGTAATCACGCGCAAGGCCTATGGCGGCGCCTATGACGTGATGGCGTCGAAGCACCTGCGCGGCGACCTCAACTACGCCTGGCCGACCGCCGAGATCGCGGTGATGGGTGCGAAGGGCGCGGTGGAAATCAT
>JACDQN010000294.1 GCA_015657575.1 Sphingopyxis sp. | reverse complement strand
GTTTTCGCACCGAGCATCGGGATCAGCGACAGGGTGAGGAAGCCGTGCGCGATCGTGCCGCCGAAGGGCGTCAGCTTCGCCTTTTCCTCGTCGATATGGATGAACTGATGATCGCCCGTCGCGTCGGCGAACTTGTTGATCATATCCTGGTCGACCAGCACCCACTCCGACGTGCCGATGGTTTCACCGACCCTGGTCTGCAGTTCCTGCGGCGTGATCGTGGCCATTCATCATCCCCTGTTCTTTGGTTCGGGGCGCGTTCTAGGCCTGTCCTGCGGCATTGCACAAGGCCCAAGGGCTTTGCGCACGGTGCCGTAACGTCAGCCGGGCTTGGCCGTCTTTGCGGCGCTGGCCTTGGGCTTCGGGACTCGGGATAGGGCATGATCATCGTGCCGTCGGGCGCCGCAGTGAAGGTGGTCTGCGTCGGGTAGGCGAATTCATATCCGGCCTCCGCCAGCGCTTCGAACAGCCGGATCCCGACGTCGGTGCGCGCGGCGACGACTTCTTCGAACTGTTCGGTGAAGACATCGAACAGCAGCTCGAAATCGAGGCTCGATGGGCCGAAGGTCACGAAGCTCGACCGGATGAATTCATGCCCCGCGGCCGTGACCTGTTCTTCGAGCAGTGCGGGGAGGTCGCGCAGCATCTGCGGCGTTGTCTGATAGATGACACTGATCGTGAAGGTCACGCGGCGGCGATGCAGATGCGCGAAATTGGTGATCTCTTTCGCGAGCAAATTGGTGTTCGAAATAACGAGCAGCTCGCCGTTCACCGAGCGCAGCCGCGTGCTCTTGAGACCGATGCGCTCGACCGTCGCGGTGCTGGTGTCGTATCGGATGGTCTCGCCGACGCGGAACGGCCGGTCGAAAATAATCGAGAGCGAGGCGAAGAGGTCGGAAAAAATGCCCTGCGCGGCAAGGCCGATCGCAATGCCGCCGATGCCGAGCCCGGCGATCAGGCCCGTGACGTTGACCCCCATATTGTCGAGGATGACGATTGTCGCGATCGCGAACAGCGCGACGCTGATCAGCAGGCGGATGATCCCCATCGCATTGCTGAGCGTTTCATTATGTCCCTCTGCAGCGCGGCGGCCGATCAGCCCCAAGATGATCTCGCGCACCCAGATTGCGACCTGCAGCACGACGGCGACGGTGAAGACGAACTGGATGATCTGCAGGATCGCCGCGGGCGGCTGCGCATAGCCCGCGACCATGCGGATCGCGACGATCGCGATGACGCTCGACTTGGTCTTGTGGATGACGCGCCCGGCGATGTGGGTCAGCGTCAGTTCGCCCTCTGCCGATTGCGCATGTTTGAGCGCGAAGGTCCGGATCATCGACAGCACGAAATAGATCAGCAGCGCGGCGCCGATGGCGATGCCGATCTGGAGCCAATGGCTGTTCACCCACGCGACGCTGACGTCCCAATAATGGCGGAGGTCGCCGAGCGGGTCGCTCGGTGTTGCGGCGGCCTTGGGGGCGGGCGCCTTTGCGGCGGCGGTCGCGGCGGCAGTCAGGATAGAAAAGTTCATGGGGGCCTTAGGGTCCTCTTGTCTCGGTCAGGCGGAACGCAGCAGCGCCGCAGCGTCGGGTGCGCGCTCCAGATAGGTCAAAAATCCGCGTTCGTAACGCGAAAGATATCGCGTCGCGCGCGGCAGCGGTCCCGCCGCTGCCGCGAAGTCGATCCGTTCCTGCGCCGCGGCGAGCATCGCGGGGTGGATATAGGCCTTGCGCGCGATGGCGGGGGTGTTGCCAAGATGGTTCGATACATGCTCGAGCATCGCCTTCAGCGTCGGCGGTTCGGGCGCGTCGTAGAGGAAGGCGAAGGCCTCGACGCTGGCGGACCAGGTGCGGAAATGCTTGGCGCTGAATTCACCGCCCATCGCCTCGCGAATATAGGCGTTCACATCTTCCGACGCGACGGCGCAAAGACCGCCAGTGTCCTCATATTGAAAGAGTTTCTGGCCGGGAAGATCCTGCAACCGGCGGACAAGCGTGGTCAGGCTGCGATCGCTGATCGTCACCTCGCGCTTTGCGCCGCCCTTGGCGACATAGTTCAGCCGGAGGGTCTTGCCGGTCAGTTTGGCGTGACGCTGGCGGAGCGTTGTGGCGCCGAAGCTCTTGTTGGCTGTGACATATTGCTCGTTGCCGACGCGGAGCGCCGCGAGGTCGAGCAGGCGCACGACTGCGCCGACGATCCGCTCCTGACACAGGGTGCGGCGATTCAGATCGTCGGCCAGCCGCGCGCGGAGCAGCGGCAGTGCATGGCCGAAGGCGGCGCAGCGGTCATATTTGTCGGCTTCGCGGGCGAGGCGGAAATCGGGGTGATAGCGATATTGCTTGCGCCCGCGCGCATCGTAGCCTGTTGCGAGGATATGGCCGTTCGCAGCCGGACAGAACCAGGCGTCCTCATAGGCCGGGGGCAGGGCGATCGCGTTGAGGCGGTCGATTTCGTCGCGGTCGCGGATCAGCTTTCCCTTGGCGTCGCGATATTTCCAGCCGATGCCCGAGCGCTCGCGGCTGATGCCGGGAAGGCTGTCGTCGACATGGATGAGCCGGAGCGCGGACATGGGGCATCAGCGCGCCGACCCGCATTTTGGTTCCGTATCAGGGCGTATTGGGGATGGCATGGCGCGCCGGAACCTGCGCCGGACGTGCCATCAGGGGACGCCAGCCCGATTCCTTTTCGCGGCGGCGGCAATAGGTGGACAGCCCAATTTCGAGCGCCAGCATCATGTAGATGAAAGGCTGGAAGGCGATGCCGACGAAGAGGGAGCCGACCATATAAACGACATGGCCGTGTTGGAGCGCGGTCGCGAGCGGCGCGATCCATTGCTCCTCGGCGCGGCGGGTCTTGAGGTAGCGGCGGCGGAGCTGTTCCATGCGGATCAGCCCGATCGTCTGCAGGACGAGCCAGAGCAGCAGCCCCGGATAGCCCTGTTCGCCAAGCATCTCGAAATAGCTCGAATGATAGGCGCGCGCCTTGTCCTCATAGACCGATGGGGCGGCCTGCTGTGGCGCGGCGTCCGTACTGGTGCTTGCGGCGCGTTCGACACGAAGCTGGTTCTGCAGATAGGCGTTGAAGCCGCCGCCGAACGGATTGTCCTTTGCATAATCCCACGTCCACGCCCACACGGCGACGCGCGTCGACGCAGATTCATCCGCCTTGTGATCGCGGATCGTTTCCATGCGCGCGGTATAGCTTTCGGGCAGAAAGGGGATCGCCGCGGACGCGAGCAGCACCGCGCCCGCCATATAGAGAATGCGGTGCTTGACCGCGCGCAGCGACAGCACCGCGAGCACGACGAGGCAGACGAGCCCGGTGCGCGCCTGCGTCCCGACGGGCAGCAGCATGCAGGCGAAGCAGAGCGCGAAGCAGAAAACCGACACGCGCCAGTCGGGCGGGAAGATCGTGCCGTGGCGGCGGTACCAGAGGATCAGCGGGATGATCGCGATGCCGACGGTCGACATGATCGAGCCTTCGTAGAGGCCGTAATTTTCGTTGAGCAGGAGCTGGAGCGAGCCGTAGCCGCCGCCGCCGGCCGCGGTCTTGATGCCGCCCGCGATCGCGATCGCCGCCGCCGACAGCAGCATGATCAGCGCGAGCGCCTCGATCCGCAGCTTGGTACGCAGCGTCAGCGGCAGGAAGATCGCCCAGACGAGCGCCTTCCACACCCAGGTCCATTTGTCCGCCGCCTCGATCGGGAAATCGGCGTAGATCGTCGTCATCCAGCAATAGAGGAGCAGGATGACGAGCAGACTTTGCCGCCCCGACCATCGTGTATCGCGCTTGTCGTCGGCGGCGATCCAGCCGACGATCGCGAGGCCGAAGACGATCAGCGAGATCGGGATCGAGTTGATGAGGAAATAGCTCAGCCGCTGCGGTGCGACGATGTCGATGTAGCAAAAGGCGAGCACGAAGAGGAACGGCCGGCGAAAGCCGACGCCGATGAAGGCGAAGAGAAAGGCGACGAAGGCGAGGTCACGCATCGCCTGGTGCGTCCCGCTCGGCCTGTTCGGCCAGTTGCCGCTGTTGCCATTGCGTGCGCGGGCTGACCTCGCGATCGAGGTCGTCGCGATACAGCAGCCGCCACAGCGCGATGGCGATCAGCACATGGGTCAGGGCAATGGAGAAATTGTCGACCATATCGGCGCTGCCTAGGCTATCTGGGTTGACGCGGCGTTAAGCCTTGTATGTCAAAGGACTGGCCCATGACCCGCATATTGCATGTCCTTGATCATAGCCTCCCTGCGCACAGCGGCTATACCTTTCGCACGCGCGCGTTGATGAAGGCGCAGGTGGCGAAGGGCTGGGAAGTCGCGGGGGTGACGGGGGTGCGGCATCCCGTCCCCGGACCCGATGTCGAGACGGTCGATGAGCTCACCTTCTACCGGACCCCGCCGATTGCTGCGATAGCTTCGCCGATCCGCGAATGGCGCGAGATCGGTGCGCTCGCTGCGCGGGTTGCGGAACTGGTCGATCAATGGCGACCCGATGTGCTCCACGCGCATTCGCCCGTGCTCGACGCGCTCGCGGCGCTGCGGGTCGGCAAGCGGCTCGATATTCCGGTGATATACGAAATCCGTGCCTTCTGGGAGGATGCGGCGGTCGGCAACGGCACGGGGCGCGAGGGCGGCGTGCGCTATCGTCTGATCAAGCGGATCGAGACGCATGCGGTGAAATCGGCCGATGCCGTCGCGGTGATCTGCGAAGGGCTGCGCGGCGATCTGATCGCGCGCGGGATCGATGCCGACAAGATCACCGTGTCGCCGAACGGCGTCGACCTCGACCTGTTCGGCGATCCGCCGCCGCGCGACGACGCGCTGGCGGGCGAACTGGGCTGTCGCCGACGACGCGGTGATCGGCTTCATCGGCACTTCTACGTAGTTATGAGGGCATTCGACGGACCCTTCGGAATCGCC
>JACDQN010000293.1 GCA_015657575.1 Sphingopyxis sp. | reverse complement strand
GTTGATCGCCGGGTCGGCATTCGGGTCGAAGAAGGGCGGCTGCAGGATCGCGGCCGGGAAGACGATCTCGTTCATGCCGAAATTGGCATAGGCGTTCACGGTCATCGGGGTCATGCCCCATTCCCAGCGGCGGATCGGACCACCGAGGCGGCTGATATTGTCGTCGTGCGCGAACTGGTTCGACCGCAGCGCGTTGCCGAACAGGTCGCCGGCCCGGATGTCGAGCTTGCTATAATCCTTCCAGCGGTCGGGGTAGCCGATCTTGGTCGTGAAATTGGCGAGTTTCTGCTTCGCCTTGACCTTGGTCGCGGGCTGCATCCACGCCAGACCATCGATGCGGCGGCCCATCGCGGCGAGGACATTCTTGACCAGCTTGTCCATCTCCGCCTTGGTTTCGGGCGGAAAATATTTCGCGACATAATCCTGCCCGACGGCTTCGCCGAGATTGCCGGTGGTGAAATCGACGGCGCGCTTCCATCGCTCCTGCATCTGCGGCGTGCCCTGCATCGCAGTGCCATAGAAAGCGAAGGCTTCGTTCGCGACCGCGTCGGGCAGCACGCCCGAGAAGCCGTCGAGGCTGCGAATCAGCAGCGCGTCGCGGATCACCGTGATCGGCGCGTCGGCGATCAGCTTTGCTTCACCGGTGAAGGCGCTCGGCTGCGACACGAGCAACGAATCTTCCTTGACGCCCATGCCGCGGATGAAGGTCGACCAGTCGAAGCCCGGCGCGGCCTGCGCCAGCTCGGCGATCGTCATCTTGTTATAGACTTTGGTTGCGTCGCTACTGTCGTTCTTGTCCCAATGGACCGCCGCAATCTGCTTTTCGAAATCATAGAGCGCCTTGGCGCGGGCGGCCGCATTGGCCTCGCCGGCAAGCGTCAGCACATTTTCGAGATGCTTGAGATAAGCGGCCTGCAGCTTGGTGTTGCGGTCGTTTTCCTTCAAATAAAAGTCGCGGTCGGGCATGCCGATGCCGCCCTGGAACATGGTGTAGATATAGATGTCGGGATTCTTGTCGTCCTGGCCGACGAAACCGCCGAAGAAATGCTGGACCCCATTGCGGTCGGCCTCGGCGAGCAGCGCGGCGAGGCCCGGCTTGTCGACGGCGCGGATCTTGTTCAGCCACGGCTGGATCGGCGCAAGCCCCTTGGCTTCGACGGCTGCCGAATCGAGATAGGCGGCATAGTTGCGCCCGATCATGCTGTTCGGGTCGCCCTTTGCAGCGTCGAGGATTTCGCGGGTACGCGCCTGCGACAGGTCGCCGAGCGCGGTGAACATGCCGTAATTCGACTTGTCCGCCGGAATCTGGGTGTTCTTGGCCCAGGTGCCGTTGGCAAAGGCATAGAAATCGTCGCCCGGCTGGACGCTCTTGTCCATGCCGCTGCTGTCGAAACCGAAGGTGCGAGCTCGGGCTTGTGCGCCGAATGCGCGGCCTCTGCGGTGGCTGCCTTGTCCTTGGCAGCGGCGGGCATGGCGATCAGCATGGCGCCGAGCGCCGCGGTCGCCAACAGGCGATGGGTATAGGTCAAACGAGTCATGATATTCCCCAGTAATCGAACAGGACGGATAGGCGCGCCGCGGTAAGGCGGCGCTGTCTTGCGATGGGGAAAGCTATAACCGGGCGGTGCGGCGGTTCAACCGGCGGCCGTGTCGCTTGTCGATGCCTCAAGTCGTTGGTCGCGAGCGCGCGCCAGTTTGCGCCGCCAGCGAAGACGAATCCAATTGTCCCAGAACAGCGCCGCCAGCACATAACCGACGACGGCAGATACGACCGAGATCACGAACAGCCCCGCAAGCATCGCTGGTGCGGCGTCCGAAAAGACCCAGCGTACCCACTCGCCCGCCGACGCGCCATGTTCGATCATCGCCGAAAAGGTCGCGCTGTTGGCGTGCAGCCCGAACAGCCAGTCGCCGAGCCACACCGATGCGAGGATGATGAAGGGCGTCGTCACGGGGTTCGACAGAAAGGTCATCGCCGCCCCGATCGGGATATTGGCGCGAAACGGCAGCGCAAGCAGCGCGACGCCGAGAATCTGGACCCCCGGGATCAGGAAAAAGATGCCGACGAACAGCCCCAGCGCGGTCCCGCGCGGAACCGAGGTGCGCGTGAAGCGCCACAAATGGCTGTGCGCGACCCGGTGCGCGAACGGCCTGATGAAGCGGCTCTCGAGCAGCTCCTCGCGCGAAGGCGAGTTGCGGCGGATCCAGTTCATCACTGCCGCCTTGTCACGCACCTTGGGGTCATTGGGCTTGCCGCCGCTCATCCGCGGTCCTTCATCAGCCGTTCCTTGTCGCGCTTCCAGTCGCGCTCCTTGATCGACTCCCGCTTGTCGTGCGCCTTCTTGCCCTTGGCGAGCGCGAGTTCGACTTTCGCGCGGCCGCGACTGTTGAAATAGACGCTCAGCGGCACGAGCGTCATGCCCTGCCGCATCACTCCGGCGTGCATCTTGTTGATCTCGCGCCCGTTGAGCAGCAGTTTGCGCGGTCGGCGCGGCTCGTGATTGAAGCGATTACCGTGGCTGAATTCGGGAATATTAGCGTTGATCAGCCACACCTCGCCGCCGGTCACCTCGGCATAGCTTTCGGCGATCGTGCCCTCGCCGAAACGCAGCGATTTCACCTCGGTGCCCTGCAGCGCGATCCCCGCCTCGAACACCTGCTCGATGCTATAGTCGAAGCGCGCGCGCCGGTTCTCGGCGACGACCTTCTTCTTGTCGAATTCTGCGGCGGACTGCGGACGGGCCATTTACGAAACCTAGATAACTCCGGCCGCGAACAATGCGGCATCGACGGCGGCGCGCGACGCGTCGTTCGCCGCGATGATAGGTAGGCGCACTTCGGGCGAAAACCAGTCGTGGACGCGTGACAGCGCATATTTGACCGGTCCTGGCGAGGTGTCGGAGAACATCGCCTTGTGCAAGTCGAACAGTCGGTCGTGCAGGATCAACGCCTGCGCCCAGTCGCCCGCCGCGCAAGCTGCGGCGAACTCGGCGCATTGGCGGGGCGCGACATTGGCGGTGACCGAGATGCAGCCGACGCCGCCCAGGACGGCATGCGGCAGCCACAGATCGTCATTTCCGCTGAGCTGGCAGAATTTATTGCCTGCGCCGGCGCGCTGCATCGTCACCCGCGCCAGATCGCCGCTCGCATCCTTGATCGCGACGACGCTTGGGATTTCGGCGAGCTTGCACAATGTCTCGGCGCTGATGTCGGCGACGGTGCGGCCGGGAACGTTATAGACGACGATTGGAAGGTCGCTCGCATCGGCCAGCGCCTTGAAATGCGCGATCATGCCCTCCTGACTCGGCCGGTTATAATAGGGCGCGACGATCAGCGCCGCAGCCGCGCCGGCCGTCTGGGCATAACGCATGTGGCGGATGGCGGTCGCGGTGTCGTTCGACCCGCAGCCTGCGATCACGGGAACGCGGCCTGCCGCGGCCTCGATGCAGCTATCGATCACCTGATAATGTTCGTCGAAACCGAGCGTCGGGCTTTCGCCGGTCGTACCGCACGGGACGAGCGCGCTCGTCCCTTCCTCGATCTGCCAACGACGAGGCGTTTGAACGCCGGGGCGTCGAACGCCCCATCGCGAAATGGCGTCACCAAGGCGGGAATAGACCCGGAAAACATGCTCCGCTCCTTTACAAAAACGCGCGCCGGCCGGTAGAGTCCCGTCGGCGCGCCGCTCATGGACGCCTATTCAGCGCCCCGCAAGGAGTTTGGCACTAATATGCCTGGCATGATTTCACTGCCTTTCGTTTCCCGCTTCGCGCTTGCCGCGGCTCTGCTCATCCCGACCGCCGCCCATGCGAGCGAACTCACTCCCGAACAAATGGCCTGGTACCGCGCCCAGATGGGCCTCGCGGCGCAGGCGAGCCCGCCGACCGCGACCAGTTCGGTCGGCGATGCGGTGATGGAGTGGCGGCGCCTGACCGCCAACACCGGCGCCTCTTTCGATCAGCTGTCGCGCTTCCTGATCGCCAACCCCGGCTGGCCCGACGCCGACAAGATGCGCAGCCGCGCCGAAAAGGCGATCGCGCTCGACAGCTTCGATCCGGCGCGCACCCTCGCCTATTTCGCTGCTTACCCGCCGCAAACCGCGAGCGGGCATTTGCGCATGGCGCTCGCGCTCAACGCCAGCGGGCGCCGTGACGAGGCGCAGGCCGCCGTACGCCGCGCCTGGACCAGCGGCACCCTCGACGATTTCGAAACCAGCCGCGCGCTCAGCTTCTTCCCCGGCGCGCTGAGCAGCGCCGACCATGATGCGCGCATGGACCGGCTGCTCTGGCTCGGCGCGACCTCGGCTGCTGCCCGTCAGCTCGGCTATACCTCGCCCGACAAGCGAAGCGTTTTCTCGGCGCGGCTCGCGATGCGCAGCGGCGCGGTCGACGCGGCCTTGCAGGCATCGGCGGTCGAGGGCGCCAACCCATCGCTCGTCCGCACCGACGCGGGCTATATCACCGACAAGGCGACATGGCTGCGCAAGGCGGGCCGGACTGGCGAGGCTCGCTCGCTGCTCGCCGCGCCGCGATCGCTCGCAAGACCGCCCGCAGATCCCGAGGAATGGCTCGAAACCTTGCTCACCAATGCACGGCAGGCGTCGGATGCCGGCGACAAGACCACCGCCTACAACATCGCGCGCCAGCTCGACGACACCTTTCCCGCCGGCACGGTGATCCGCGAAACTCCGCTCGCCGTGCGCGACGATTATACCTCGCTCGCCTGGCTCGCCGGGCAGCTCGCCTATCGCGACCTTCGCCGACCGGCAGAGGCGGTGCGGCTCTACCGCGCCTATGGCGAGGCCGCGCGATCGGCGCAGACACGCACCAAGGGGTTCTATTGGGCCGGACGCGCCGCGCTCGCAGCGGGCGATGCGGCAACCGCCAACGCCCATTTCGCCGACGCAGCGCAGCATTATGACCAATATTACGGTCAATTGTCGCTCGAACGGCTGAACCGCCCGCAGCCGAAGCCGCGGCCCGATCCAACGATTCAGGTCAGCTCCGCCGACAAGCGCGCATTCGAAGATGACCGGCTGGTCCGCGCGTCGCGCGCGCTGGGCGAGATCGGCGCATGGCGCGAACAGTCGCTGTTCCTCCGCGCGCTGACGCAAAAGGTTTCGAGCCCCGCCGACCATGTGCTCGCGGGCCAGCTCGCCTCGGCGATCGGACGCCCCGACCTGGGCGTCATGATCGGCCGCAGCGCGCAGGCGAACAGCCTCGACGCGGTCGAGGTATCGGGCTTTCCGACCGTCCGCGTGCCATCGGGGCACGAAAGCAACTGGACCTTCATCCACGCGATCACACGCCAGGAAAGCCAGTTCGACCGTGCGGCGATCAGCCATGCCGGCGCGCGCGGCATGATGCAGCTGATGCCGGGAACGGCGCGCGAAGTGGCGGGCAAGCTGGGACTCAACTACGACATGGGTTCGCTGACCACCGACACCAATTACAATATGACGCTCGGGTCGACCTATTTCCAACAGATGCTGAGCTATTTCGGCGGCAGCTATCCGCTCGCGGTCGCGGCCTACAACGCCGGACCCGGCAATGTGAACAAATGGCTGCGCGCCAACGGCGACCCGCGGGGCGGCGGAGTCGACATGATCGACTGGATCGAGGCGATCCCGATCTTCGAGACGCGCAACTATGTTCAGCGCGTCCTGGAAAATGCGGTGGTCTACGACACGCTGCGCGACGGCCGGTCGTTGCCGCAAGCGCCGCTGAGCTTCTACCTCGGCAAGCGCACGCCGGGGTAAGCGCCGGTGGCTGGGGAGAAAACCAACATCATTTCGCCGGCGGGCTATGCCGCGCTGCGCGCCGAATATGACGTGCTGCTGGGCGACGAACGGCCCAAGCTGGTCGAGGTGATCAGCTGGGCCGCGGGCAATGGCGATCGCAGCGAGAATGGCGACTATATCTATGGCCGTAAGCGCCTCCGCGAGATCGATCGCCGACTGGGCTTCCTCGCGCGGCGGATGAAGGCGGCGCGGGTCGTCGATCCTGCCGCGCAGCCCGACAAGAGCCGCATCTGGTTCGGCGCCACGGTCGAACTCGCCGACGATGACGACGCGCGGCGCATCGTCACGCTGGTCGGCGACGACGAGGCCGAGGCGGGCGACGGCCGGATCGGCTGGAACAGCCCTCTCGCCCGCGCGCTGCGCGGCGCTGCCGTCGGCGACCTGCGCACCGTGCAACTCCCCGCCGGCCCCAAGGAATGGGAGGTGATGACGGTCAGCTATCCCTGACCGTCACTCGCCGATCCCCGCAATCAGCTCGCGCTGGTCCTTCCGGAGCTCGGGCAGGTCGCGGGCGAGCTTTGCCCAATACGCCGCCTCGGTCGCATTGGCCGCCACGCCATCGCCATTTGCATAAGCGTAAGCGAGGATCGCGCGCGATCCGGCAAAGCCCGCGCGGCG
>JACDQN010000292.1 GCA_015657575.1 Sphingopyxis sp. | reverse complement strand
TCCAACTACGCCTAGTCAGCTATGCGACAAGGCTTCGTATCCTTCTCCCTCAAGGGGAGAAGGACGTTGAAAGCGCTCAATCATGCCAACTCGCTCCGTCGCGCTCGATCAGCGCGATTGCACTCGACGGCCCCCAGCTGCCCGCCGTGTAATTCTGCGGGGCCATGTCGACCGCCGCCCAGGCATCGCGGATCGAATCGATCCACTGCCACTGCGCCTCGACCTCGTCGCGGCGCACGAACAGGGTCTGGTCGCCCTCGATGAAATCGAGCAGCAGGCGCTCATAGGCGATGCGCCGCCGCTCGCCCTCGAAGCTGTGCGAGAGCGACACGTCGAGCGTGACTTCTTTCAGCTTCACCCCATCGCGGTCGAGCCCCGGCTGCTTCGCCATCACCTTGACCCGGATATTCTCCTCGGGCTGCAGGTTGATGATCATGCTGTTGGCGTCGAGCTTGCCCGCGCCGACGCGCGCGAAAATGTTGTGCGGCACCGGCTTGAACTGGATCAGCACCTCCGACTTGCGTTCGGGCATGCGCTTGCCGGTGCGCAGGTAAAAGGGCACGCCCTTCCAGCGCCAATTGTCGATGAAGGCCTTGATCGCGACGAAGGTCTCGGTGTTCGACGGATGGCCGAGTTCGTCGGCATAGCCGGTGACCGCGCCGCCATTGACCGCACCGCTGGTGTACTGGCCCTTGACGCTGTGCGCCTTGACGTCCTCGGCCTTGAGCTTGCGAAGGCTCCGCAGCAGCTTGACCTTCTCGTCGCGCACCGCGGTCGACGACACGCTCGACGGCGGCTCCATCGCGATGATCGCGAGCAGCTGGAGCATATGGTTCTGCACCATGTCCTTGAGTGCGCCGACCCCGTCATAATAGGAAACGCGGCCTTCGAGCCCGACGGTCTCGGCGACGGTGATCTGCACATGGTCGATCGCTTGCGCGTTCCACAGCGGCTCGAAGAGCATGTTGGCAAAGCGCAGCGCGAGAAGGTTCTGGACCGTTTCCTTGCCGAGATAATGGTCGATGCGGAAGACATGCTCTTCGGCGAAGGCATCGCCGACCTGTGCATTGACCTCGCGCGACGACGCGAGATCGTGGCCGATCGGCTTTTCCATCGCGATGCGGCATTCGGCGCAGGCGATGCCCGCGTTTTCAGGCCCTGCGCGATCGGGCCGAACATCGACGGCGGGGTCGAGAGATAGGCGCCGATCGGGCGGCCCATCCGGTCGCCGAGCAGCGCCGCGAGATCGTCGTATCCGGTGCCCGCGCCGGCATCGACCGGACAATAATCGACGCGATCGAGGAAGCTGGCGATATGGGCGTCGTCGAGGCGGTCGGCGGGGAGATGATCGGTCAGCGCTTCGTGCACCAGTTTGTGCGATGCGGCGCGATCCATCTTCGAGCGGCCCGAGGCGACGATCGTCAACGCATCTTCGAGCAGCCCGTCGACATGGAGGTTATAGAGCGAGGGAAAAAGCATGCGCTGCGCGAGGTCGCCCGTCGCGCCGAACAGAATCAATGTTTCGACTTTCACGCTCACGTCAGTCCCCTTGGTACCGGTTCCGGAATTGGAGGATGCCCCCCGCGAATGCAACGCGCATACGTAGGCCGCATACGATGTCTCCCCCTTGGCAAAATCCGCGCACTTGCCATAGGGAACTTGTCATGCCCGACAACGCCCTTCCCTATGATGTCATCGTCGTCGGCGGCGGTGTCAATGGCGCCGGCGTCGCGCGCGATGCCGCCGGCGCGGCGCGCGGGTGCTGCTGCTCGAGGCGGGCGACTTGGCACAGGGGACCTCGTCGGCGTCGACCAAGCTGATCCACGGCGGGCTGCGCTACCTCGAACATTATGAATTCGCCCTGGTGCGCGAGGCGCTGAAGGAACGCGAAACCCTGTGGAGCATCGCGCCGCATATCATCTGGCCGCTGCGCTTCGTCCTGCCCTATCGCACCGGCCTCCGCCCGCGCTGGCTGCTGCGGCTCGGGCTCTTCCTCTACGACCATATCGGCGGGCGCAGGAAGCTGCCCGCAACGAAATCGATCGACCTTCGCCGCCACGCGGCGGGCGCGCCGCTCCAGCCGCAATATATCAAGGGCTTCGAATATTCGGACGGCTGGGTCGACGACGCGCGGCTCGTGCTGCTCAACGCGCGCGACGCCGCAGACAAGGGCGCGCGGGTCAGGACGCACACGCGCGCCGAGATGATGCGCGTCGAAGATGGGCTGTGGGTGGTCGAGGCGAGCGACGACCGCGGCCACAATTATCGCTTCACCGGCAAGAGCCTCGTCAATGCCGCGGGGCCCGCGGTGCTCGAGCTTCTCGCACGCGCCTCGGCGCCGCCCGACTATCGGATGCGGCTGGTGCGCGGATCGCACATCGTCGTGCGCCGCAAGTTCGAGCACGACTATGCCTATTTCTTCCAGCTTCCCGACGGGCGCATCTTCTTCGCCATCCCCTATGAGCGCGACTTCACGCTGATCGGGACGACCGACCTCGACCATGAAGGGTCGCTCGACCATGTGCAGGCGAGCGCCGACGAGATCGCCTATCTTTGCGAAGGCGCGAGCCAATATTTTCGCGAAGCCGTGACCCCGGCCGATGTCGTCTGGACCTATTCGGGGGTGCGGCCGCTGATCGAGGACGGATCGGGCCGCCCCGAGGCCGCGACGCGCGGCTATCGCATCGACCTCGATCTGGAAGAGGGCGCGCCGCTGCTCACCATCTATGGCGGCAAGATCACCAGCTATCGCCATGTCGCCGAACAAGCGGTCGACGAACTGGCGGCGCATGTTCCGGCGCTCGCGGGCAAGTGCTGGACGGCGAAAACGCCGCTGCCGGGAGGGGGGTTCCCGAACAGCGGCGCCGCGGCGCTAAAGGCCGATATCAAGCTCGCCCATCCGTTTCTGGCCGCTGCGACCGTCGACCGGATCGTGAAGGCCTATGGCACCGATGCGGCCCGGTGGCTCGGCAAGGCCGACAGCTGGGACGCGCTCGGCGGCGAGATTGCGCACGGCCTCAGCGCCGCTGAGGTCGACTGGATGGTCGAGCGCGAGTGGGCGCGCTCGACCGATGACATATTGTGGCGGCGATCCAAGCTGGGACTGCATTTCACGCCCGGGGACGTGGAGAGGATCGCCGCCTATCTTAGTGAAAGGCGCCCGCTGGAAACGGTTTAGGCGGCCTCCGCCATCGCCACCGCATCGGCGCCTGCGGGAAAATGCGACCTGCCGCTTTCGTCATGCACGGCCTCCCACACGCCTGCCGCGACTTCGGCTTCGGTCGTGAACAGCTCGGCATTGGCCATACCGGCGAAGATCGGCTGCGCCTGCGACCAATAGGGCTCGGGCAGCACGTCTTCGAGCGCGATGTTGGTGTTCTGCGTGAAGGCGGTCGTCGGGCCATAGCCGGGCTCGACCAGCTTCGCCGCGATGCCGAACGGGGCGAGCTCGAGCGCCAGCGAGTTGGTAAAGCCCTGGATAGCGGTCTTCGAAGCCGTATAGGCGGCGGCGAAGGGGAAGGACGCCAGCGTCACAGTCGAGGTGACGTTGACGATCGTCCCGGCGCCGCGCGCGCGGAACTGCGGGATCACCGCCTGCGTCATGGCGATGGTGCCCAGCGTGTTGGTCTCGAAAAGGTCGCGGATCTTCCGCATCGGCGAATATTCGAGCGAGCCGACGAGGCCGATGCCCGCATTGTTGACGAGCACGTCGATCGGACCCGCAAGCTCGAGCGCCAGCGCGATGCTGTCTTCGTCGGTCACATCGAGCGCGACGACGCGCAGGCGGTCGGATGTTTCAAAAGGTGCCGCGGCGGGGTTGCGCATGGTGGCGACAACATTCCACCCCTTGGCGTGGAAATGGAGAGCAGTTTCAAGGCCATAGCCCGACGAGCAGCCGGTGATCAGGATCGTTTTCATCTTGGGTTCCTTTTGGTTGGCGATGAAAACCGTCTAGACGGAACCGGTAGGACCATCTATATCTAATCATCCGCAATTTATTTGAGATAGTCCAGATATGCTCGACCCTCTGTCCGATATCATCGCGTTGCTGCGTCCCAGCACGGTGTTCTCAAAGGGAATCAGCGGCGCCGGTCCCTGGGGTGTGCGCTATTCGGCGTTCGGCCATCCAAGCTTTTGCACCGTGCTCGAGGGATCGTGCCGGCTCGCGGTCGACGGGACGGAGCCGATCACGCTCGAAGCGGGCGATTTTGTTCTGCTGCCCGCGACCCCCGCCTTCACCCAGTCGGGTTTCGAGCCGGTGCAGCCGGTCCCGTTCGATCCGCACGCCAGCGTCGGCGTGACCGGCGAGTTGCGCCACGGACGGCAGGACGGGCCGCCCGATGTGCGGATGCTCGGCGGCTATTTCATGTTCGCCTCGCCCGACGCCGATCTGCTGGTGTCGCAGCTTCCCGCGCTCATCCACTTGCGCGGCGCCGAGCGGCTGGGGGTGCTGGTGCAGATGGTGCGCAGCGAGACCGGCGACGCGCGGCCGGGACGCGACCTGGTCCTCGCGCGGCTGGTCGAAGTGCTGCTGGTCGAAGCGCTGCGCGCGGTCGGCGGCGACGAAGCGCCGCCGGGATTGCTCCGCGGCCTCAGCGACCCGCGCGTCGCGACGGCGATCCGCTGCATCCACGACGAGCCCGCGCGGCCGTGGACCGTCGCGGCGCTCGCCAACGAAGCGGCGCTGTCGCGATCGGCCTTCTTCGACCGCTTTGCGCGCATCGTCGGGGTGCCGCCGATGGAATATCTGCTCGGATGGCGCATGAGCCTGGCGAAGGATATGCTGCGCCGCGGGGCGGGCAAGCTCGACGAGATCGCCGGCCGCGTCGGCTATGGTTCGGCGAGCGCCTTCAGCACCGCCTTTGCCCGGCGGGTCGGGATGCCGCCGAAACGTTATGCGATGACAGCGGTTTAGCCAGACCGTTCCTCGAAGCGGCAGAGCGGGATTCATCCCGCCTGTCGCGCAGCGATGAGGAAGTGGCAGCGCCCTTCGACTGCCTTGCAGGCACTCAGGATAAACGGCGCCGCTGGCGGATGGGCAAGAACGCAGCGTTGCTGGCCCCTCCACCACTCGCTTCGCGAGCGGTCCCCCTCCCCACGGCTTCGCCGCAGGGAGGATATTTGGTTACGCCGCCTCGGCGTCCACATCCGCGGGCAAACGGATCATATAGTCGAACGCCGACAGCGCCGCCTTCGACCCCTCGCCCATCGCGATGACGATCTGCTTGTAGGGCACCGTCGTGCAGTCGCCCGCCGCGAAAACGCCCTTCTGGCTCGTCTCGCCGCGATGGTCGATCTCGATCTCGCCGTGACGCGACAGCGTCACGCTGTCCTTCAGCCATTCGGTGTTGGGGACGAGACCGATCTGGACGAACACGCCCTCGAGCTCGATCTGGCGCAGTTCGTCCTTGTTGCGGTCCTTGTAAGCAAGGCCCGTCACCTTCTCGCCGTCGCCGAGCACTTCGGTGGTCAGCGCCGAGGTGATGATCTTGACGTTCGGCAGGCTGGCGAGCTTGCGCTGCAACACTGCATCGGCGCGCAATTCGCTGTCGAACTCGATCAGGGTGACATGCGCGACGAGGCCCGCGAGGTCGATCGCCGCCTCGACGCCGCTGTTGCCGCCGCCGATCACCGCGACGCGCTTGCCCTTGTAGAGCGGACCGTCGCAGTGCGGGCAGTAGGCGACGCCCTTGTTGCGATATTCGTCCTCGCCCGGCACGCCGAGCTGGCGCCAGCGCGCGCCGGTCGAGAGGATCACGGTGCGCGCCTTCAGCGACGCGCCGCTCGCGAGCTTGACCTCGTGGAGGCCGCCCTCGACCGCGCGGGGATCAGCTTGTCGGCGCGCTGCAGGTTCATGATG
>JACDQN010000291.1 GCA_015657575.1 Sphingopyxis sp. | reverse complement strand
CGAGACACCCCGAAGTCGTATGCCACCGATAGGCATCTCGACTTCGCTCGATACGAACGGCTAAGGGGAGGCAGATAGAGGAGAGCCGCCGTGTCCGACCTACCCCCCTCCGAACCTTTGGTCCCCGTCCCCGTCGACGCCGCGGCGAACACGCATTGTACCGCCGCCGATTACGACCGTCTCTACCGGCAGAGCGTCGACGACCCCGACGCCTTCTGGGCCGAACAGGCCAAGCGCCTCGACTGGATCACCCCGCCCACGAAGATCGCCAACTGGTCCTACGACCCCGTCAGCATCAAATGGTATGAGGACGGCGTCCTCAACCTCTGTCACAACGCCGTCGATCGCCATGTCGCCGCGGGGTACGGCGACCGCACCGCAATCATCTTCGAACCCGACGCCCGCGACGGCGAGACGCGCACGATCAGCTACAAGGCGCTGCTCGCCGACGTCATCCGCATGGCGAACACGCTCAAGAAGATGGGCGTCCAAAAGGGCGACCGCGTCACCATCTATATGCCGATGATCCCCGAGGGCGCGGTCGCGATGCTCGCCTGCGCGCGCATCGGCGCGGTGCATAGCGTCGTCTTCGGCGGCTTCTCGCCCGAGGCGATCCACGGCCGGATCGAGGATTGCGCGAGCGACTGGGTGATCTGCGCCGACGAGGGTCTTCGCGGCGGCAAGACCGTTCCCTTGAAGGCCAATGTCGACAAGGCGCTCGAGCGCATCGACGTGAAGGCGGTGCTCGTCATCGCGCACACCGGCGGCGACGTCGCGATGAAGGAAGGCCGCGACCATTGGTATGACGCGCTGTCGGCCGACGTCCCCACCGACTGCCCATGCGAGCCGATGGGGGCCGAGGACCCGCTCTTCATCCTCTACACCTCGGGCTCGACCGGGAAGCCCAAGGGCGTGCTTCATACCGTCGGCGGCTATAGCGTGTGGACCGCGACGACCTTCTGGTACGGCTTCGATTATCGCGCGCACGAAATCTTCTGGTGCAGCGCCGACATCGGCTGGGTCACCGGGCACAGCTATGTCGTCTATGGCCCGCTCCAGAATGGCGCGACGACTTTGATGTTCGAAGGCGTCCCCAACTATCCCGACCACGACCGTTTCTGGCAGGTCGTCGACAAGCACCGGGTCAACATCCTCTACACCGCGCCGACCGCGATCCGCGCGCTGATGCGCGAGGGCGACGATTATGTGACGCGGCATGACCTCAGCTCGATCCGCCTGCTCGGCAGCGTCGGCGAACCGATCAATCCCGAGGCGTGGCGCTGGTATCACCAAGTCGTCGGCAAGGGCCGCGTGCCCGTGATCGACACCTGGTGGCAGACCGAGACCGGCGGCATCATGATCACCACGCTTCCGGGTGCGCACGCGATGCAGCCGGGCAGCGCGGGCAAGCCCTTCTTCGGCATCCGTCCCGAACTCGTCGATGCCGAGGGCAACAAGCTCGTCTGCGAAGAAACCGGCGGCGCGGCCGAGGGCAACCTCTGCATCACGCACAGCTGGCCCGGGCAGGCACGCACGATCTACGGCGATCATGGCCGCTTCGCTGAGACCTATTTCTCGACCTACAAGGGCAAATATTTCACCGGCGACGGCTGCCGCCGCGATGCCGACGGCTATTGGCGGATCACCGGCCGCGTCGACGATGTGATCAACGTCTCGGGCCACCGCATGGGCACCGCCGAGGTCGAAAGCGCGCTCGTGCTGCACGAGGATGTCGCCGAGGCCGCGGTCGTCGGCTTCCCGCACGACATCAAGGGCCAGGGCATCTACGCCTATGT
>JACDQN010000290.1 GCA_015657575.1 Sphingopyxis sp. | reverse complement strand
CGCGGCTTGGTCGTGTAGAAGGGTCGAACACGCGTTCGAGCACCTCGGGCGACATCCCGCACCCATTGTCGATCACCTGCACCGCGAGCGCCGCGGTTTCGGCTTCGTCGTCGCGCAGCGTGCGGATCGTCAGCGCTCCGCGCCCGTCCATCGCGTCGCGCGCGTTCACCGCGAGGTTGAGCAGCGCGTTTTCGAACTGCCGCCGGTCGAGCCAGCAGGCGAGATCGGCCGCGTTCAGATCGAGCGTCAGCGCGATGCGATCGCCGATCGTGCGCTCGATCAGTTCGGCAAAGCTCGCGATGCAATCGTCGACCATCGTCATCTCGGGCCGCGCCGGCTCCGACCGGGCAAAGGTGAGCAGGCGGCGCGTCAGGTCGGCGGCGCGATTGGCGCCGTCGAGCGCGTTGGCGAGGTGACGCGTCGCCTTCTCGGGCTGACCGGGCAGCCAGCGCTGCGCGAGTTCGAGGCCGCCGACGACGACCGCGAGCATATTGTTGAAGTCGTGCGCGATGCCGCCGGTCAGCTGGCCAACGGCTTCCATTTTCTGTGCTTGGCGCAGCTGCGCCTCGGCGGATTCGCGCTCCGCCATCTCGCCCCGCAGCGCGACGTTCGCCTGTTCGAGCTCCACCGTGCGCGCCTCGACCGCGGCCTCCAGCTCCATCGCGCGGTCGCTTTCGGCCGCCTGTTCGCGCCGGGCAAGCCGCCGCTCGCCATCGAGCCGGATCAGCGAGAAGGTTGCGCCAATCGCGACGATGGCGGCGAGCGCGCCAAGCAGTGAAAAGAGCAGCATCGCCTGACTGAGGCTCGCGCGGTCGGCGGCCGCAACCCGGTTGCGTTCGCGCAGCAGGGCGCGTTCGTTGGTAATGATCTGGTTGAGCAGCTTGTCGATCCGGCCGAGCCCGGTGCCTTGGCCCGCAGCATAATATTTGGAGATGGCTGCGACCGTCTGGTTGTAGTTGGCGCTGAGCGCCGCATCGCCGAGCTGCGCGCCGCGGCTGTTCATTTCCTGCGTCAATTGTTCGACGAGGCCGCTTTGGGCGGGATTGTCGCGCACGTTGCGCTGCAACTGGGCGAGGAACTGGCGCGCGCGGCCCCATTGATATTCGTAGATGCGGCCATCTTCCTTTTGCAGGCCGACGGCGAAGCGCCCCAGCGCCGCCTCGGCGCGCGCGAGCGCGGCATCGACCGAGCGTGTTTGTGCGATAACTTCGAGGCTCTGTGCCTGCCAGCCAAGCGAGCGGTCGTAATTATTGTTGGCGCGCGCGAGCAGCAGCACGAGCGCGGCGACGACACCCGCCAAAATGGTCGCCACGCCGATCGTCAGCCAGAAGCGTATCCGCTCGCGCCGCCCCTCGGTTTCGCTGTCATGATCCCGCTCGAACACCGGCCCGTCTTACCGGACAAGCGCCTCACCGCAAAGCGGCGAAGGCGTCGTCGCCCGCGCCCGCGCTCGTTTCGCCCCGAAAAAGAATCCGCTGGTCGGCGGATGCTGTCGGTTCAGCCGATGATTCCGACCCGCTTGCCGGCGCGTTCGAAACGGCCGAGGATCTCGTCGACCTGCTCGCTCGAATGCTCGGCGCAGAGCGAACAGCGGAGCAGGGTCATGCCGGCAGGGGTTGCGGGCGGACGCGCCAGATTGACGTAGAGGCCTTCTTCGAGCAGCGCTTCCCACATCATCGCGCCGCGTTCGAGGTCGGGCATGATGACGGCGATGATCGCCGACTGCGGTTCCTCGGTACCGAGCTGGAAGCCGAGCGACCGCAGGCCGCCGTGCAGCTTCTTCGAATTTTCCCACAGATGCGCGCGCTTGTTCGACCCGTGCATCAGCTTGCGGATGCTCGTCGCGGCGGTCGCGACGACGCTCGGCGGCAGCGAGGCGGTGAAGACGTAAGGACGGCAGACGAGCCGCATGATCTCGAACTTCGGATGGTTCGAAACGCAGAAGCCGCCGACGGTGCCGACGCTCTTCGAGAACGTGCCGATGATGAAGTCGACATCGTCGATCACGCCCTGCGCCTCGGCGACGCCGCGGCCATGTTCGCCGATGAAGCCCATCGAATGCGCCTCGTCGACCAGCACCATCGCGCCGTTTTCCTTGGAGATGCGGACCATTTCCTTCAATGGTGCGATATCACCGAGCATCGAATAGACGCCCTCGAGCACGACGAGCTTGCCGGCGTCGGGGGGCAGGCGCTTCAGCCTTTTTTCGAGCGCCTCGATGTCGTTGTGGCGGAACGCGACGATCTCGGCATCGCCCATCTTGCACCCGTCGTAGATCGACGCATGGCTGTCGATGTCGAGGATGACATAGTCGCCCTTGCCCGCAATCGTCGAAATGATGCCGAGATTCGCCTGGTAACCGGTCGAGAACACCATGGCATGATCCATGGCGTAAAATTCCTTGAGCGCCTCTTCGCATTCCTTGTGGCCTTGATAGGTGCCGTTGAGGACGCGGCTGCCAGTGGTGCCGCTGCCGAATGTGTCGAGCGCATCCTTGCCTGCGGCGATGACGTCCTCGTCGAACGTCATGCCCATATAATTGTATGTGCCGAGCAGGATCGTCTCGCGGCCGTTGCAGATCGCAACGGTGGGCGAGATCACCTTTTCCATCACCAGGCTGAACGGATCGGTGACGCCGGTCGACAGCAGCGCCTCGCGCTGCTGGATCAGCGGGTCGAATTTGGAAAAGAGGTCGGTCATGTCAAATGTCCAAAATCCGTTCGCATCGAGCGAAGTCGAGATGCCCCCCGACGTTACGCTGTCCCGATGGGTGTCTCGACTTCGCTCGACACGAACGGGGAAAAAGATTCAGCCCTGCAGCTTTTCGACCGCAGCAACCAGCTGGCCGACGGTCTCGATCTCGGCCTGCATGTTCATGCTGATGATGATGTCGAACGTGTCCTCGACCTCGGCGACGAAGTCCATCACCGTAAGGCTGTCCCATTCGAGGTCGCCGGCAAAGGTCGTCGCGTCGGTCAGCTCGACGCCCTTCTTGTTGAACGGGGTGATCAGGCCGAAAATCTGGTCGCGCAGGGCGGTGCTCATAGGGTGCGTCCCATAATGGTAGAAAGTTGCGCGCGGGCATGCCGCGATGGCTTCCGATTGGCAAGCGAATGCGGCGGGATCAGGGCAGCATCTTGCCGCTTGCCGCACTTCATGTCATCCCTGTGACGGGTCGCCAGCAGGGGCAGCTTGGCATGGACAGCGCAGAATCAAAGACATCGCCCGAGCGGCCGGCGATTTCCTTTCCGCCGAACGCGGTGCATCTGGTTCGCACCAACCAGCAGATCACGATGCAGCTGTCGCAGATGGCCGACCAGAAGGCCTCGATCCTGATGGGCGCGACCTTCGTGGTCTTCACGCTTGCGGTCGGGCAGGCGCGCTCGGGCGGTGGTGCGCTCGCGATGCCGCTGACGATCCTCGCGACCTTTTCCTTCCTGTCGGCGCTGCTCGCCGTGTCGGCGGTACTGCCGCGCGTCGGGAAGGCGCCGCCGGTCGTCTATCGCGACGGCAAGGACCACAGCAACATCCTCTTCTTCGGCCGCTTCGAACAGATGGAAGAGGACGAGTTCATCGACGCGGTAAAAGCGCGGCTCAGGACCGAGGAGGATCTTTACGAAACGATGCTGCGCGACACCTATCAGAATGGCGTCATCCTCGCGCGGCGCAAATACCGCTACCTCGCATACGCCTATCGGCTGTTCGTCGTCGGGCTGACGCTGACCTTCGTCGCGTTCGGCGTCGAGATGGCGATGCTGTGGGGCTAATTCCTTCCCCTGGATGGGGGAGGCAGCGAGACTTGCG
>JACDQN010000289.1 GCA_015657575.1 Sphingopyxis sp. | reverse complement strand
TCGCCGCGAGCGCGACGATCCGCAGCAGCTGTCGCGCGCGGCGGCCGAGGTGCTGGCGATCGTCGCCTATCACGAACCCGTAAGCCGCGCCGAAATCGAGGCGATACGCGGCGTCCAAACGTCGAAGGGCACGCTCGATGTGCTGATGGAGGCCGAATGGATCGCACCCGCGGGGCGGCGCGAAGTGCCTGGGCGGCCGCTGATTTACAAGACGACCGACGCGTTTCTGCAACATTTCGGCCTCAACAGCCGCAAGGATTTGCCGGGAATCGATGATTTGCGAGCAGCCGGCCTGCTCGACCCCGTCGATCTCGCTTTTGACGAGGCAATGGGCGAGCTAGACCTAGTAAAAGACGGCGAAGAGGCTTAAATGAGCCCTTCAAGGAGAATTTAGATGGGTAGCTTTAGTCTCGTCCACTGGCTCGTGTTGGGCCTCATCGTCCTGTTGCTGTTCGGCAAGGGCCGCTTTTCGGATATGATGGGTGACGTCGCCAAGGGCCTCAAAAGCTTCAAGAAGGGGATGGCCGAAGACGATGCGCCGACCCCGGCCCCGAAGCAGATCGAAGGCCAGCGCGTCCCCGACGCCCCTGCGCCGACCCCGACCGCGGAAACCGAAAACCGCTGATATTCGGCCGCCTGCGGGGATTGGGCTCTTAAATGTTCGATGTTGCGCCCACCGAGTTGCTGCTCGTCGTGGTGGTGGCCTTGGTCGTCATCGGCCCCAAGGACCTGCCCAAGGCGATGCGCTTCGTCGGCAAATGGATGGGCAAGGCGCGCGGCATGGCGCGGCACTTCCGCGCCGGCTTCGACACGATGATGCGGGAAGCCGAACTGGAAGAACTCGAAAAGAAATGGCGCGAACAGAATGACGCGATCATGCGCGAATATCCGCGTATCGATGGCGTTGACGCGCCGACACCGTCACAATCGTCCGCTACAGTGACGCAGGAGACGGCAACCCTGTCAGAAAATCCCGACGAGGTTGCGGCATCGAGCCCCGAAACCCATGCGGTGCCGCCGCGCGACGGGCCGCTGCCGTGACCGAGGAAACATCCGTCCGCGTCGAGGATGAGGATGGTGCCGGCGGCAAGATGCCGCTGCTGGACCACCTCATCGAATTGCGATCGCGCTTGCTCAAGTCCCTGCTTGCGGTGGGCCTCGCTTTCGGTGCCTGCCTGTATTTCGCCAAGCCGATCTTTGCGATCCTCGTTCAGCCGTTGATCGCGGCGGGGCAGGGAAAGCTCATCTATACGCAGCTGTTTGAAGCCTTTTTCGTCGAAGTGAAGGTCGCCTTTTTTTCGGCGATGATGATCGCTTTTCCGGTGATTGCGAACCAGCTTTGGAAATTCGTCGCTCCGGGGCTCTATCGCCAGGAGAAGAAGGCGCTGCTGCCCTTTCTATTCGCGACGCCGGTGCTTTTCGCGGTCGGCGCGAGCTTCGCCTATTTCATCACGATCCCGCTCGCACTCCGCTTCCTGCTCGGTTTTCAGGGTAATGTCGGCGGGGTGACGCAAGAGGCGCTGCCCTCGGTGGGCAATTATCTGAGCTTCACGATGCAGTTCATCATGGCGTTCGGTATCGCCTTCCTGCTTCCGATCCTGCTGATGCTGATCGAGCGGGCCGGCATCGTCAGCCGCGATCAGCTGATTTCGGCGCGCCGCTACATGATCGTCGCTGCCTTTGCGATCGCCGCAGTGGCGACACCGCCGGACATTCTCAGCCAGTTCCTGCTCGCCGTGCCCTTGATCCTTCTCTACGAAGTTTCGATCTTTGCCATCTGGTTCACCCAGCGCCGACGCAAAACAGGCGCCGAAGCGGCGCCTGTCGAGCCTCTCGAAAAGGCTTAGGGGTAAGTCGGGCTGACCCGGCTTAGTTGATAGCGTCGCTGCCGGCCTGACCAACCGATTCGATATCGCGGCCAGCACCCTTCACCGTGTTACAGCCAGCGACCAGAAAGCTTGCCATCAGGGCGAGAAGGATTGCACGGTAACTCGTCATAACTTCACCTCTATCAGGGACCTTGGTGCAAAATGGCCCGGCACGCTTTCGAGGGGGGGGGAGGGAATGCGGGCCGGGCCAATGTTGCTGAGCAGCGCTGCGGGGGGCGATGATCGCTGCTCGAAAGGGAAACGACCCAGCGTGCAAATAAGTTCCCGAAAAAAATCACCTGAGTGAATTTTTTTTCGAATTTTTCTCTGCCGAAATAAATAAGATTAAAAATCAAAGCCCTGCTCAGGCCATGCTGGTCAAGCCGCTCGCCACCGCAAGGCCGAGGAAGGCCAGAAAACCCATGGAATCGGTGGTCATCGTCACGAAGATCGAACTTGCGACCGCCGGATCCTGATCGAGCCGGTCGAGGAGGAGCGGGATGGCGACCCCTGCGATCCCCGCGACGAAGATATTGACGATCATCGCCGCCGCAATCACCCCGCCGAGCTGCGGATTGCCGAACCAGAGGGCGGTGGCGCTGCCCGCGATCAGTGCGATCGTGCCGCCGTTGAGCAGCGCGATCTTCATCTCGCGGAACACCGCGCGCCAGCTGTTGGATTCGGTGAGCTGGTTCATCGCCAGCGCACGGACGGTGACCGCCAGCGTCTGCGTGCCGGCATTGCCGCCGACGCCGGCAACGATCGGCATCAGCGCGGCGAGGGCGACCATATGCTCGATCGCGCCGCCGAACAGGCCGACGATCGTCGATGCCACGAGCGCAGTGCCGAGGTTGGCGACAAGCCAGCGGACGCGCGCGGCATAGGTTTCGCGGATCGGCTCGTTGATGTCGCCGTCGCCGGCGCCCGAGAGGCGGAGAATATCTTCCCCCGCTTCTTCCTGGATGATGTGGACGACGTCGTCGACGGTGATCATTCCGACCAGACGGCCCGCCTTGTCGACGACCGCGGCGGAAATCAGGGCATATTTCTGGAAGCGCAGCGCGACTTCTTCCTGATCCATATCGACCGGAATCAACGTCTGCTCGCGCTTCATCACGTCGCCGATCGCGATATCGCGCGGTGTGCGGAGGATCCAGCTCAGCTGGCAGGTGCCGACCGGCTTGTGCATCGGATCGACGACGAAGATTTCCCAGAAATCGCTCGTCAGCGCGGTATCCTCGCGCAGCCGGTCGATGACGTCGCCGACGGTGACATGCTCGGGCACCGCGACAAGGTCGCGCTGCATCAGGCGACCCGCCGATTCCTCGGGGAAAGAGAGCGCATCCTCGATCGCGGCGCGATCTTCGGGCTCCATCGCCTGGAGAACGGCCTGCTGCTCATCCTCCTCCATATCCTCGATGATCGCGACAGCGTCGTCGGTATCGAGTTCGGAGGCGAGTTCGGCGACCTGTTCAGGGGCGAGGAGGTCGATCAGTTCCTCGCGGACATAATCGTTCATCTCCGCCAGCACGTCGGCGGAAAGCATGTCGCCGAGCACCGCGGCGAGCATCGGCCGTTCGTCGGCCCGCGCGAGTTCGAAGAGGTCGGCGATGTCGGCGGGGTGCAGGCGGCCAATCCGTTCGCGCGCGGCTTCGGCCTCGCCGGATTCGGCAAGTTCGATGACGTCGCGGACGAATTCGGGTTTCAGCCGGTCGTCCTCGTCCAGCTCGGTTTCGGCTTCGCGGGGGGGGCGTATCGCGGTCGCGATCATCGACGATCGCAACATCCTCGGGTGGCAGGGATTCTTCGCGGTTGTCCATCGCGCGGTCCTCCCTGGTTTCTTGCGGCGCCCGAGCCTTCCCCTAGTGCCGCCACCCGCCGATGGCAACGTCGCGACCGGTCTTTTCCACATTTAATGCGTGGCTTTGGCGGCCTGCCCGGCTATGGGACCGCCAACATCGATCACAGGAGTCCCTTCATGTCCGACACCCTCACGCTTTCGCTGTCGACCGGCGACGTCGTCATCCGCCTGCGCCCCGACCTCGCCCCCCAGCATGTCGAGCGCATCACCCAGCTTGCCAGCGAAGGCTTTTACGACGGCGTCGTGTTTCACCGCGTCATCCCCGGCTTCATGGCGCAGGGCGGCGATCCGACGGGCACCGGCATGGGCGGCAGCCCGCTTCCGGACCTGCCGCAGGAGTTCAGCAGCGAACCGCATGTGCGCGGCGTCTGTTCGATGGCGCGCGCGCAGAACCCGAACAGTGCGAACAGCCAGTTCTTCATCTGCTTCGAAGACGCGCGTTTTCTCGACAACCAGTATACCGTCTGGGGCGAAGTGACCGAAGGCATGGAGAATGTCGACGCGCTGCCCAAGGGCGAGCCGCCGCGCGAACCCGGCAAGATCGTCAAGGCGACCGTTAGCTGATTAACCTGTCAAATCCTCCCCGTGCCGCAGGCATGGGGAGGGGGACCAT
>JACDQN010000032.1 GCA_015657575.1 Sphingopyxis sp. | reverse complement strand
GGCGAAAGCCCGCGCGACCAGGTCGAGCGCCGCCGGGCGCCGCTTTCGGCGCTGCCCGGGGCGATCCGGCTCCGTCATTATGAGCCGGAACGCGACTATCAGCTGGGGCAGCAGGCGAGTGCGGTTGCGGGCGGCGGCGTGCGCGAGGAGCGCATCGACCTGCCCGCGGTGTTGCCGGCGGGATCGGCGCGCGCCCTGGCGCAGCAACTGGCGACGGCGGCAGCCGACGGGCGCGAAACGGTGGTGATGCAGGCCGATCTCGCGGCGCTGGCTTTGCCGGTCGGAGCGGCGGTGACGCTGGCCGACGGCGGCGTTTGGCGGCTCGCGGCGCGAACCGTTCGCGAGGCGCAAATCCTGCTCGAATTGCGGCGCCATCAGCCCTTGCCGGCGGGAGAGGTGCCGGCCGAACCGGGCGTGCCCGTTACCGCGCCCGACTGGCCCGATGCGACGGGCCGCGTGCGTTTGTTCGACCTGCCGAGTTCCGGCAGTCCCGCGGCTTCGACGCCGCGGATCCTGGTAGCCGCCGCCGCGGACAATGAGGGGTGGCGCGGCGCCGATTGCTGGTTCGTCGCGGCGCCGGGCGCCGCGCCGGAGCCGCTCGGTTTCCTGCGGCCGGCGGCGGTACTGGGCGAGCTCGCCGAACCGCTGGCGGCAGGAAGCGCGGCGATCTTCGATCTGGCCAACCCGATCGTCGTGACGCTGGCGCACCCGGCGATGACGCTCGAATCGGTCGACGATTTCCAGCTGTTGAGCGGCGCGAACCGGGCAATGGTGGGCGGAGAGATGTTGCAGTTCGGACACGCCGAGCCGTTGTCGCCGGGCCTTTGGCGCTTGTCGCGCCTGCTGCGCGGGCGAGCGGGGAGCGATGGGCAGGCGCACGCCGCCGCGACGCCCTTCGTCATGCTGGACGACGCGGCCCTGTTGCTGCTTCCCGACGCATTGGCGGGCCTGACCGAGAGCGGTTCGGCGCGGCTGCAATGGACGTCGCGCGGCAGCGCTGCGATGGCGGAGGAAGCTGTGCCGGGTGCGGCGCGCGCGCTGCGTCCGCTGGCGCCGGTCCATGGCAGCGTTCGCCCGGACGGCATGGGCGGCGCGGTAGTCCGCTGGGTGCGGCGCAGCCGGGTCGATGCCGGATGGCGCGACCATATCGACCAGCCGCACGGTGAGAGCCGCGAGGCATGGCGCGTCGCCTTGAGCCCGGCGGTCGCCGGGGTAGGCCCTTGGGAATGCACCGCGCCGATGCTGTCGATTACTTCGGCCGAGCTGGCAGCCATCCCGCCCGGCCGGTCGATCGAAATCCGCCAGATCGGCGATCTCGCCGTATCGCCGCCGCTTTCCCTCTCGTTGACATAGAAGGATGGATCATGACCGATACGCTGGTCACGCCGCGCTTTTCGCTCCCCCTGTTGGCGACCGCGCAGGCGCAAAAGGAGTTGACGCATAATGAAGCGCTGCTGCTGATCGACGCGCTGCTCCACGGGACGGTAGAGGGCGGGCCGGTGTCCGATCCGCCGCCCGCCCCCGCGGCAGGACAATGCTGGCTGGTCGGCGCTTCGCCGACGGGCGAATGGGCGGGGCAGGCGCGGCGATCGCGCTGTGGACCGAGGGCGGCTGGCGATTTGTCATGCCGCGCGCGGGAATGTTCGCGGTTCGCGCGGCCGATGATGTACGGATGCGATTCGATGGCGAAACATGGCTGACGCCCGCAACAATCGCGAGCCCGTCGGGTGGTGTCACAATCGATTCCGAAGCGCGCGCCGCGGTGGCGGCGCTCGTCGCGCTCCTCGACGGCCATGGCCTTCTGATTTCAGGCTGATTTTGCCGATGATCGCGCCGCAAGTGCGACTTTTTAGCAACAGATTGACGATTTGTTAGCTTGCACGGAACCAAAGGCACGGGTAGGACGTCTGACGAGACGTAAATCTCAATTGAAGGGGAATCTACTATGAGGAAGCTTGCCGTCGCAGTGGCGTTGGCCTCCACAGCCCTCGCGTCGCCGGCTCTGGCGCGCGACAACTCCTGGTATGTCGGAGTTGGCGGCGGTGCCATGATCATCGAAGACATGGATCTCGATATCGGCACCGCTCCGAACTCGGGCACGCTCGATCACCGGACCGGTTATGATTTCGACGGCGTCGTCGGATACGACTTCGGTCCGTTCCGCGCCGAAGTCGAAGTCGGCTTCCGCGAAGCCGACATCAAGTCGGGTAACTTCTCGACGCCGGGTATCCCGCAGACCGTCAGCGGCGCGGGTGCACTTCGCACCGGCCAGGTCGATCTTAACGGTGACTCGAATGCTCTCAGCTTCATGGTCAACGGTCTGCTCGACTTCGGCGACGACGATGGCCTGCAGGGCTTCATCGGCGGTGGTGCCGGTGTGGCGCGCGTTTCGGTCGAGCCTGTCTTCGCCGGTCCATTTCTCGACGATTCGGACACGGGCTTCGCTTGGCAGGCTCTCGCTGGCGTTCGCGCTCCGATCAGCAGCAACTGGGACGTCGGCCTGAAGTATCGTTTCTTCAACGCCAGCGGCGTCGACCTGGTCGACCAGCTCGGCC
>JACDQN010000288.1 GCA_015657575.1 Sphingopyxis sp. | reverse complement strand
CCCGCGTCGGTCATCGTCTTGATCCAGCGCAGCGCGGTGTCGCCGGAACCGCGGCGGCGATGCACAGGCTCGACACCGACACCGGCTGCCGTTCAGCCGCGCGCATAGAGGTCGAGCAGCATATCCCACGCGGGATCGGCGAACAGGTCGGCGGGGAAATATTGCTCGCGCATCCGCCGCTGACGCAGCATCCGCCGTACCGCCTTGGCGCGCTGGCGCTCGGCGGCGCGCTCTTCGGGAACAAAGCTGCGCGGCATCGCCGCAAAGTCGCGCGCCGGGGCGCGCACCTGCCCCGAATAATCGCCATAATCTTCGGACAGCGCACCAAAGCTAGGGGGCGTGCCGGAAAGCCCGCCGCGCTGGCCGGCGAGGTCGCCGAGTAAACGCGAAATGCGCGCGACCTCTTCCTGCAGCCGGTCGATCCGCTCCATCGCCGGGTCGCGCGTCACTTCATGGACGACCTGTCGCCGCAGGCGCCGGGCCGCCGCGAGCGCTACCAGCCGGTCGGTTCCATCCGCCTCGACGAGCCACTGGACTTCGATCGCATCGGGGATCGCCGCCGTCAGCCGGTCGAGCGCCGCGAGCGCGGTTTCGCAGACCAGGCTGCAACGCCGCTCGCACGCCGCATCGCATATGTCGGCGAACAGCGCGGGCTCGATCGTCTCGGTCGCCGACAGCCAGACGATGTCGACAATCGCCATCGCCCGAATCTGCGCCGCCGCGCGCGATGCAGGGAAACGGCCCGCGAGCCGGACCCCGTCGACACGGTCGATATCGACATCCGTCCCCGGCCCGATGACGAGCAGGGTTTGTGCCACGCCATCCCCGCCGACCGCGCGCGGCCAGACGGCCGGGAAATTGCGTCCTGGTTCTTCCATCGCCGGCCGAAGCTGCAGACCTCGTTCGATCGTCCCCATTGACTCCTCCATCGCTCCCTCCATCCCGGCGTCCTTATGTCGTCAAATCGGCCGGATTCCCTGTTTGTTCGCTCGCCTTTGCCGCCAAAACGGACCCAAGATGGTTGTGCCCATGAATCGGCCTTGCCATGCCGGAGAGAAGTTGGTCCGAAATGGACACGTTTTGTTCTCACCGTCAATCCTTTATTCACCCTTTGCCGACAACGGCCCTCTCATTGGACCCGGCGCCGCGCGGCTCACGAGCGGCGCGCCGCCGCATTGACGCCGCCCGACGCATCGACGGGGCGCTTTGCCTCGCCGCCGTTTCGGGCTAGGGCGAGCGACATGAACAGCCTGTTTTCCGTCATGATCGGCGGCGCGATCGGCGCCGGCGCCCGCCATCTGGTTGGGCAGGCGATGCTTGCGCGGCTTGGTGCCGGCTTTCCCTGGTGGACGCTGTCGATCAATATCGCCGGCAGCCTGTTGATGGGGCTGCTGATCGGCGCCCTCGCGCGCAGCGACGTCAGCGGAGAAACCGCGCGGCTGTTCGTCGGCGTCGGGATCCTCGGCGGCTTCACCACCTTTTCCTCTTTCAGCATGGAATTTTGGATGCTTTTCGAACGCGGCCAGACCGCGCAGGCCTTCGCCTATGTCATCGCGTCGGTGGTCGGCGCGATTCTCGCCTGCGGGCTCGGCCTGCTTGTCATGCGGCAGGTGCCGGCATGAGCGAGCCCAAATCAAAACGCGCGCCCAAGCTCGACGGCGCGACGATCGCCGAGGAGGATGACGGTATCCGCCTCGACCGTTGGTTCAAACGCCATCGCGAAGGCACGCCGCACGCGCTGCTCGCGCGCTGGGCGCGATCGGGCCAGCTGACGCTCGACGGCAAAAAGGCCGATGTGTCGGATCGCATCGCGACCGGACAGAAACTCGTGATGCCGACCCCGCCGGTCGAGGCCGAAGCGCGCCCGGCGCGCAAGGGGCGCCCGTTGACCGACGCCGACATCGAACTCGCGACCGGAATGGTGATCCACCGCGATGCCAGCGCGATTGTGCTCAACAAGCCGCCGGGGCTCGCGACGCAAGGCGGGACCAAGACCGAGCAGCATGTCGACGGCCTGCTCGACGCGCTGAAGTTCGACGGGCCGGTGCGGCCGAAGCTCGTCCACCGGCTCGACAAGGATACGTCCGGCGCGCTGCTGATCGCGCGAACCCCGCGCGCCGCGGCCTATTTCGCCAAAAGCTTTTCGAACCGCAGCGCGAGGAAGACCTATTGGGCGATCGTCGTCGGCGTGCCCGACATCGCGCAGGGCGAGATCGACTTGCCGCTCGCCAAGCAGCCCGGATCGGGCGGCGAAAAAATGCACGTGCACGAGAGCGGCCTGGCCTCCAAGACGCGCTACCGCGTGATCGAGCGGGCGGGGAACAGCGCGGCGTGGGTCGAGCTGCAGCCGCTGACCGGGCGTACCCACCAGTTGCGCGTCCATATGGCAGCGATCGGCCACCCGATCGTCGGCGACGGCAAATATGGTGGCAAGGGCGCCTTTCTGACCGGGACGATCAGCCGCAAGATGCACCTGCATAGCCGCCGCCTGCGCATCGACCATCCCGACGGCGGCGCGATCGATATCAGCGCCGAGGTACCCGAGCATTTCGCGGCGAGCCTCGACGCGCTGGGCTTCGATACTCTGCTCGGCGAGGTCGGGATCGACGATGTCGCCAAGGGCCCTTCGCCCAAGGCCGCCGAAAAGGCCGCGGCCAAGGCGCACAGCAAGCAGATCCGCAAGGCGCGGCGGGGCGAGCGGCGCGGGCGCACCGCGACGAGCAAACCGACCGACCATGTCGGCAAGCCCAAGGCGAAAACCGGCAAACCCGCAACCCGCAAACCCGGCGCGAAAAAGCCGCCGCGCCCGGCACGGCCGCGCTGATGCACCCCGACGCCGCCTTCCGCCCCAAGCAGGATGATCTTGCCGAACTGCTCGTGCGCGAGATCGGCTTTGCGGCCATCTTCGCGGGCACGCCCGACGGACCGCGCGTCGCGCATACGCCGGTGGTGCTGAGCGAAGACCGCACGACGCTGCAATTCCACATCGCACGCGGCAATGCGCTGACGCGGCACCTCGACGGGACGGCGGCGCTCGCCGTCGTGCAGGGACCCGATGCCTATGTCAGCGCCAGCTGGTATGCGGAGGCCGATCAGGTGCCGACATGGAATTATGTCGCGATCGAGATGGAGGGCGTCGCGCGCAAACTCGACGATGGCGCGCTCGTCGCGCTGCTCGATACGCTGTCCGCCCAGCATGAAGCCCGCGCCGGCGCCAACCCGCCCTGGACGCGCGCCAAGATGAATCCGGCGCTGTTCAGCAAGATGACCGGTGCGATCGTCGGTTTCGAGATGCGGATCGCCGCGTGGCGCCCGACGATCAAGCTGTCGCAGAACAAGTCCGCCGCCGAGCGCGACCGCGTGATCGCGGGGGTCGAGGCGACCGGCCATGGCGCGCTCGCCCAGTTGATGCGCCATCTCGGCGGCGATAGGGAAGGCGCATGACCCAGACCGACCACGACGCACTCGCCAAGAAACGCTTTTTCGCGCTCAATCTGATGCGCCTGATGGGTGCCGCTTTCGTGGCGATCGGCTTCATCCTGATCAGCGGCGGATTTTCGCTGGCCGGCCAGCCGACCGACCGCTGGATCGGCGCCGCGATCGTGCTGGTCGGCGCGTTCGATTTCGCGGTGATGCCTCTGCTCCTCGCGCGCCGCTGGCGGTCGCCCAAAGAGCTGTGAAGCGCTTTTGGAAAGAGGTCGCCGTCGTCGCAGAGGACGGCGGCTGGGGGATCGCGCTCGACGGGCGGCCGGTGCGCACGCCGCAGCGCGCGCCGCTCGCAGTCGGGAGCCCGGCGCTCGCCGAAGCCATTGCGGCAGAATGGCGCGATGTCGGCGCAACGATCGACCCCGCCGCGATGCCGATGACGGGGCTCGCCAACGCCGCGATCGACCTTGCCGCACCCGACGTCGCGGCCTTTGCTGCGCCGGTCGCCGCTTATGCGCAGAGCGACCTCTTCTGTTATCGCGACGGACGCGACGCGGCGCTGCAGGCCGAACAGGCGGCGGCGTGGAACCCGCCGCTTGCCTGGGCCGAACGGCGCTATGGCGTCGAATTCGCGCTGACGCAGGGCGTGCTGCCGGTCGACCAGCCCGAGGCGACGATCGCGACGCTGCAGGATGCCGTGTTCGCCAAGGACGCATGGCGGATCACCGCGCTGACCCCGCTGGTCACGATCGGCGGATCGCTCATCGCCGGCCTCGCGCTGATCGAAAACGCCTTTGACGCCGATGCGCTGTGGGAAGCAGTCAGCCTCGATGATCTCTATCAGGAGCGCCGCTGGGGCGCCGACAGCGAAGCGCAGAAGGCGCGGGCAGCACACAGGCGCGACTGGGACAATGCGGCACGGTTTTTGGGGTTGCTCTGAACTTTAAAATCCGTTCGCGTCGAACCCTTCGACTGCCTTGGCAGGCGCTCAGGATAAACTTCATCCTGAGGATGAAGTCGAGATGCCCCTCGGCTTAGCGCTCTCTCGATAGGTGTCTCGACTTCGCTCGACACGAGCGGATATCGGTTGGTCAATCCGTAAAGTTCGGCTTCCGCTTCTCCATCCCCGCCATCACCGCTTCCATCTGGTTCGGGGTACGGATAACCTTGACCTGCTCGTCGCTCTCCGCCTGCAATATTTCGGCGTCGCTCGCATGGCCGAGCATGTTGCACAACCTTTTGGCGCCGCGGATCGCGTGCGGATTCTTGTCGGCGATCGCTTCGGCCAGTTCCATCGCCTTGGCGAGCGGATCGTCCGACACATGCGTCGCGAAACCGAGCAATTTCGCTTCGGATCCGTTGAATTCGCGGTTGGTATAGATCAGCTCGCGCAGCACGTCGTCGGCGACCTGCGTGCGCCATAGCGCCATGCCCGCGACGTCGGGCACGAGGCCCCAGCGCATTTCCATGATCGCGATGCGCGTGTCGGGATGGACGATGCGGATGTCGGCCGCCGCCATGATCTGGCTGCCCGCGCCGAAGGCGACACCATGCACCGCGGCGATCACCGGCACCGGCAGTTCGCGCCAGCCCCAGGCCGCATATTGGGCGTTGTTGGCGATCCCCTTCGTCCGGTCGGCGAGGCTGCCGCCCGCGCTGCTCGCTTCCGGATCGCGATCATTGCTGAGGCTCGACAGGTCCAGTCCGGCGCAAAAGGCACGCCCCTCGCCCGACAGCACGACGACGCGCAAGCTCTGTTTGGCCTTCAATTCATCGACCGCATCGGCCAGCGCTTCCCACATCGCGGGGTCGAGCGCGTTCATCTTGTCGGCGCGGATCAGCCGGACGTCGGCGATCCCGCCATCGAGCATGGTGATCGAAATACGGTCTTTCACGGGAAAATCCTCTTCAACGTTTCAATGCGGCTTCGACCAGCGGAAGCTGGTCGTTGCCGAAATACATATCGTCGCCATCGACGAAGATCGTCGGCGAGCCATAGCCGCCGCGCGCGATGACTTCGTCGGTGTTGGCACGCAGCCGCGCCTTCACCGCGTCGCTGCCCGCCGCGGCGGCGAGCGCGGCGCCGTCCAGCCCCTCGGCGTCGGCGACCGCCGCGAGCACCGCAGGGTCGTCGAGATTTTCCTGCCGGTCGAAATAGCTCGCGAAGGCGCCGCGCGCGAACCGCACCAGCGCCGCCTGATCGTCTTCGAGCGCGCAGCAGAAACGCATCGCCGCGATGCTCTTCGCCGGATGCCACTGCGACGGGAAGTTCATCGGCACATTCGCCAGCCGCGCCCAATCCTTCAAAATCTTCCAGCTATGCTGGAGCCGCCGGTTGTCGGCCTGCTCGCGCGCCGCATAGACGGCGGGATTGACCGCGTTGAACACCCCGCCGACGAGGATCGGCCTATAGACCGCCGTCGCGCCGGCCCGTTCGAGCACGCCGGGAAGATTGTGGAACGCGAGGCAGGTCCAAGGCGAGGAAAGGTCGAAGAAGAATTCGACGCGCGCGGTCATGTTCAGGCCTCCGCCTTCGCCTTTTCCCAATATTGGTCGCGCAGCAGGCGCTTGTAGAGCTTGCCCGTGTCGTGGCGCGGCAGCGCTTCGAGGAAGTCGATCCGGCGCGGAATCTTGACCCCCGACAATTTCTCGCGCGCAAACTGATCAGTTCGTCGCGGAATTGATCGGTTGCGTCGGCCATATCGGCGGGCTGGATCACCGCGATCACCTCCTCGCCCATTTCCTCATGCGGGCCGCCCACGACCGCGACGTCGGCGACCTTGGGATGGGTGACAAGATGATTCTCGATTTCCTGCGGATAGATGTTCACACCGCCCGAGATGATCATGAAGCTCTTGCGATCGGTCAGATAGAGAAAGCCATCTTCATCAACTTTGCCCACATCGCCGAGCGTCGACCAGCCTTTCGAGTTGCGGCTCGACGCCGTCTTTTCGTTATCGCCGTGATATTCGAAGACATTTTCGCTTTCGAAGAAAACCGCGCCTTCCTCGTTCGGGCCGAGCTCGGTTTCATTATCCTCGCCCATGATGTGCACGCTGCCGAGGATCGGGCGGCCGACGCTGCCCTTGTGCGCCAGCCAGTCGGGGCTGGAGATGAAGGTCATGCCATTGCCTTCGGAGCCCGCATAATATTCGAAGAGCACCGGCCCCCACCAGTCGATCATCGCCTGCTTGACCGGCACCGGGCACGGCGCTGCGGCGTGGATCGCGACCTTCAACGACGAGGTGTCGTAGCGGGTGCGGATGTCGTCCGGAAGCTTGAGCATGCGTACGAAATGCGTCGGCACCCACTGGCTCGAATTCACGCGATAGCGTTCGATGTGCGCCAGTGCCGCTTCGGGATCGAATTTCTTCATCAGCACGACGGTGCCGCCGAGGCGGTGGATCGTCATCGACCAGCGCAGCGGCGCGGCATGATAGAGCGGCGCGGGCGAGAGATAGATGCTGTCCGAATTGATCTGGAACACCGCCGATGCAAGCATGACGAGGCTGTTCGCGGCGTCGATCGCCGGATCCTCGGGCAGCGGCACGCGCACGCCCTTGGGGCGCCCGGTGGTCCCTGACGAATAGAGCATGTCGACCCCGGCGCGCT
>JACDQN010000287.1 GCA_015657575.1 Sphingopyxis sp. | reverse complement strand
GCCCCCACCCGCTGCGACTAGGCAGCAAGCTGCCAAGTCTCGCTGCCCTCCCCTGAAGGGGAGGGCATAATCTGGATCAATATCCGTTCATCCGCGCAACCTGGTCGATGTGATAATGCACATCGCCCATGTATTCGGCGAGCGCGCGGTCGCGTTTCATATAGAGGCCGATGTCATATTCGTCGGTCATCCCGATGCCGCCGTGCATCTGCACACCCTCGCGCACCGCGAGGTTGGCGGCGCGGCCGGCCTTGGCTTTCGCAACCGAAACCATCAGCTTCGCACCTTCGCTGCCCTCGTCCAAAAGCTGCTGCGCCTTCATCACCGCGGCGCGCGCGACCTCCATCTCGCCATAGAGATGCGCGGCGCGGTGCTGGAGGCCCTGGAACTCGCCGATCAGCTTGCCGAACTGCTTGCGTTCCTTGAGGTAGGTGACGGTCATGTCCATCGCGCCCTGCCCGACGCCGACCATTTCGGCGGCGGCCCCGGTGCGCGTGGCCGCGAGCAGCGCATCGAGGATGTCACCGCCGGCATCGACCTCGCCGATCACGGCGTCGGCATCGACCTCGACACCGTCAAGCGTGACATGGCTCGCGAGGCTGCTGTCGACAAGGCGGCGCGGATCGGCGGTGACGCCCTTGGCATCCTTCGGCACCGCGAACAAGGTGATGCCGCCGTCGGTCTTCGCGGCGACGATGCTCATGTCGGCGACATGGCCGTGGAGGACGAAGCTTTTCTTGCCGTCGAGGCGGAAGCCGTTACCGGCGCGCGTCGCGGTCGTCGAGATGCGGTCGGGGCGGTGCTTGGCGCCCTCGTCGATCGCGAGCGCGATGATTGCCTCGCCCGACGCGATCGCGGGAAGCCAGCGGCCGGCCTGCGTGCCGCCCGCCTTCGCCAGCGCGGCAACCGCGCCGACGCTGGTCGACAGAAAGGGCGACGGGGTCAGGTTGCGGCCTATTTCCTCGAGCACGATGCCCGCCTCCATATGCCCCATGCCAAGGCCTCCGTGGGCCTCGGGAACGAGCATGCCGGGGAGGCCCATTTCGGTAAACTGCGCCCAGAGGTCGCGCGAGAAGCCGGTGGCGTCGGCGGTGTCGCGGAGTTTGCGCAGATGCGAGACGGGCGCCTGTTCGGCCACGAAGGGCGCGATGCTGTCCTTGAGCATCGCCTGGTCGTCATTGTGATAGAGCGGCATGTCTTCTCTCTCCAAAGCCCCTCCCCTTCAAGGGAGGGGGTTGGGGTGGGGCCATCGTCCTTGCACAGACGTCTATGCCCACCCCGCTGCGACTAGCGGCAAGCCCGCAAGTCTCGCTGCCCTTCCCCTGAAGGGGAGGGGTTTGGTTTCTCACGCCCCCGGCAAATCGAGGATACGCTTGGCAATGACGTTGAGCATGACTTCGCTCGTCCCGCCCTCGATCGAATTGGCCTTGGTGCGCAGCCAGCCGCGCGCCCTTGCGCCGCCCTTCGTTTCTTCGCTGTCCCATTCGAGCGCTTCGCTGCCGCCGCCCGACATCACGAGCTCGTGGCGGCGCTTGTTCAATTCGGTGCCGACATATTTCATCATGTTCGAGCTGGCCGGATGCGCGCGGCCGGTCTTCCACATGTCCATGAAGCGCTCGCCCATCGCGCGGTACGCAAAGACGTCGGTGTCGAACGCCGCCATTTCGGCGCGCAATATCGGATCGTCGAGCTCGCCCGCGGCATTCTTGCCGAACGCCTTGGCGAAGGCGCCGCCGATGCTGACCATGTCGCCGCCGGCGCCGCCGCCCGAGATCATCTCGCGTTCGTGGCCGAGCAGATATTTAGCGACGTCCCAGCCGCGGTTGATTTCGCCGACATATTGCGTCTTCGGCACCTTCACGTCGTCGAAGAAGGTCTCGCAGAACGGGCTGTTGCCGCTGATCAGCAGGATCGGCTTCGTCGTGACGCCGGGGCTCTCCATGTCGAAGAGCATGAAGGTGATGCCCTGATATTTGTTCGCCTTGTCGGTGCGGACGAGGCAGAAGATCCAGTCCGCCTTGTCGGCGTAGCTGGTCCAGATCTTCGACCCGTTGACAACCCAATGGTCGCCCTTGTCCTCGCCGAAGGTCTGCAAGCTGACCAGGTCGCTGCCCGAGCCGGGTTCCGAATAGCCCTGGCACCAGCGGATTTCGCCGCGCGCGATCGGGTTCAGATACTGGACCTTCTGCTCCTCGGTGCCGAATTGCAGCAGCGCGGGGCCGAGCATCCAGATGCCGAAGCTGTCGAGCGGCGAGCGCGCCTTGATGCGCTTCATTTCCTGCTTGAGGATCTTGGTCTGCTCAGGCGTCAGCCCGGCGCCGCCATAGGCTTTGGGCCAGTCGGGGACGGTATAGCCTTTCGACACGCAGGCTTCGAGCCATTGCTTCTGGGCCTCATTCTTGAACACCCATTTGCGGCCGCCCCAGCAGATATCGTCCTCGTCGCGCACGGGTTCGCGCATTTCGGGGGGGCAATTGGCCTCCAGCCATTCGCGCACCTCGGTGCGGAAAGCGTCCAGTTCGCTCATCCTTTTGGCTCCTCTTCTGCCCCCAAATCTACGTCCGCTTCGCCGCTTTACGCAAGCGTCAACTTGGCGCGCCGAAGCGACGCTACGGCGCCGTAACGGAAGGTCGAGGGCCGTTGACGGGGGCCGCTTCGCGCCTAAGCTAAGTGGCAAAAGAAAACGGGAGCAGAGATATGCGATTCGCAGGCAAGGTCGCCGTGGTCACCGGCGCGGCATCGGGTATCGGCAAAGCCACGGTGCTGAAACTCGCGGGCGAAGGCGCGCATGTCTTCGCCGCCGACATCGACGAAGCCGGCGGGCAGGCGCTGGCCGACCAGTCGAACGGCAAGATCGACTTCGTCCGCTGCGACGTGACGCGGGCATCCGACATCGAGGCGCTGATGAACACAGCGCCTGTCAAAGCGGGCGGCATCGACATATTGTTCAACAATGCGGCGGCCGCGGGCGACCGCGCCCCGATCGACGAGATCAGCCCCGAAGGCTGGGACTTCACGATGAATCTCGTCCTCAAATCGGTCGCCATGGGCATCCGCTATGCGAGCCCGCATATGAAGCACCGCAAGGGAGCGTCGATCGTCAACACCGCAAGCGTCGCGGCGCTCGGCGCGGGCTATTCGCCGATCGCCTATGCCGTGGCGAAGGCGGGGGTGCTGCACCTCAGCAAGGTCGCGGCGACCGATCTCGCGCAATATGGCATCCGCGTGAACGCGATCTGCCCGGGCTTCATCAACACCAACATCTTCACGTCCTCGCTGGAGGTGCCCGACGCGAATAAGGACGCCGCCAAGGCGATCATCGCCGGGATGAGCACGAATGCCCAGCCCGTTGCGCGCGGCGGCGAGCCCGAGGATATCGCGAACGCGGTCGCCTATCTCGCCAGCGAGGAGTCGAGCTTCATGACCGGCACTCACATGCTCGTCGACGGCGGGCTGACGATCGGCCAGCGGCACGCGTGGGACAAGGAGACGCCCGGCCTGTTCGACGCGCTTGTGGCCATGGAGGAAGCGGCGAAAGCCGGAGCCGCCGCGTGACCTCCGCCACCGGGCGGCTGCCCCTGCCGATCAAGCTGTCGCACGGGCTGGGCAGCGTCGCGCTGGGGGTGAAGGAGGCGGGCCTCACCACCTTCTTCATGATCTATTACAATCAGGTGCTGGGCTTCGACCCGCGCGTCGTGTCGCTCGTGCTGATCGGCGCGATGTTCGTCGATGCGCTGGTCGATCCGCTGATCGGCCGCCTGTCGGACGCGACCCGATCGCGCTTCGGGCGGCGCTTGCCCTGGCTCTATATCGCGCCGCTGCCGATGGCGATCGCCTGGACGTTGCTGTGGATTTCGCCCGATATTCTCGATCATTCGGTCGTCGGGCTGGCGCTCAACGTCATCGCGGTGCGCCTGCTCGTCTCCGCCTGCGAGATTCCGTCGATCTCGCTCGTCGCCGAACTGACCCGCGATTATGACGAGCGCACGACGCTGATGCGCTTTCGCTTTCTGTTCGGGTGGATCGGCGGGCTGGCGACCACGGCGCTGGCGTACGGTTATTTCCTGCGGTCGCCGGACCCCGACAGCAACGGTCTGCTCGACCCCGCCGGCTATGGCGCCTTCGGATTGTTCGGGGCCGCGATGATCCTGATCTCGACCATCGGATCGGCGCTCGGCCAGCATCGCCACATCGTCGCGCAGCCGGGCCGCGCCGCCGCGCCGCAGCACGGCGCCTCGATGCTAGGCGACATCGCGCTCGCCTTTCGCAACCCCGCCTTCGTCGCGCTGGCCAGCGGGGCGCTGTTCGTGATCGCCAGCTATGCGACGAGCATCGCCGCGACCAACTATCTGATGCTCTATGTCTGGCGCCTGACCGACAGCCAGCTATCCTGGTATCCCGCCGGCTCGCCGTCGCGGTGTTCGGTTCCTTCCTGCTCGTCGGCCGGGCGCACCGGCGGTTCGGCAAGCGCGATACCGCGATCGCGAGCGTGCTCGCGAGCGCCGCGATCGGCTTTCTGCCCTACGCCGCGCGCAACCTCGGCTGGTGGCCCGAACTCGGCGGCTGGCCGTCGGTGATCCTGCTCCTGTCGCTGATGACCGGCGCGCTGCTCGGACAGATCAGCGCGAGCATTTCGACCGCATCGATGGTCGCCGAAATCGTCGAGGATCACGAGACGCGCCACGGCACGCGGATCGAGGGCGTGTTCTTCGCCGGCTATCTGATGGTGCAGAAGCTCGGCCATGCGCTCGGTATCTTTCTGGTCGGCCAGCTCGTCGCCTTCGCCGGACTGCGCGATCGCATGCGCCCCGAGGAGCTGGCGCCGGGTACGGCGGCGTCGATGGCTTGGGTTTTTGCGCTGATGATGGTCGTGCTCGCGATCGCGCGGGCGTCTTCCTGCGCCGCTACGGGATCGACCGCGCGGGACACGAGGCCCGGCTGGCATTGCTGCACCCGTCGGTACGCGGCGAAGCGGGCGACGACGCCCGCCCCTGACCGATCATGCCACCACGCGGCGGGATGATGTAATTTTCGGGCTGGCGGGACTTGGCAAGGCGGCCGAATCGGTCCAAGGGTTTACGTGAACGTAAAGGGAAAGGATGTAAGCGATGGATTTCGATCTCACCGAGCGGCAGCAGCATTGGCAGGGCCGCGTCCGCGAATTCATCGAACGCAAGGTCCGCCCCGCGGTCCCCACTTACAAGGAGCAGGACCGGGCCGGCGATCGCTGGAAGGTCATCCAGGTCGTCGAGGATCTGAAGAAAGAGGCAAAGGCGGCCGGCATCTGGAACCTGTTCATGCCGCCGCGCAGCAGCGCGCACCATCATGTCGACGAGACGTTCGAGTTCGAGGGCCCGGGCCTTACCAACCTCGAATATGCGCTGTGCGCCGAGGAAATGGG
>JACDQN010000286.1 GCA_015657575.1 Sphingopyxis sp. | reverse complement strand
GGGCGCAAGCGCCCAAGTCTCGCTGCCCCTCCCGCAGGCGAGAGGGGAAATCAGCTCAATCCTTCAATGTCCGCAATGGCCGAAAACAGCCCCCTCAATATCCCATCAGGCTCAGCACTTCCTTGCGGCTGCGCTCATCCTCGAGGAAACAGCCGAGCAACCGGCTCGTCACCATGCCCACGCCGGGCGTGCGCACGCCGCGGCCGGTCATGCAGCCATGCTGCGCGTCGATCACCACCGCGACGCCATGCGGTTGCAGATTGTCCCAGATGCATTTGGCGACCTCGGCGGTCAGCCGCTCCTGCACCTGCAGCCGGCGCGCGAAACCGTTGAGCACGCGCGCGAGCTTCGAGATGCCGACGACGCGGTCGCGCGGCAGATAGGCGATCGACGCCTTGCCGGTGATCGGCGCCATATGATGCTCGCAATGCGACTGGAACGGAATGTCGCGCAGCATCACGATCTCGTCATAGCCGCCGACCTCTTCGAAGGTGCGCGACAGGTGGACCGCCGGGTCTTCGCCATAGCCGCTGCAATATTCCTTCCACGCGCGCGCGACGCGTTTCGGCGTGTCGAGCAAGCCTTCGCGGGCGACATCGTCGCCGGTCCATTCGATGAGCGTGCGGACCGCCTCCAGCACATGATCGGGGACGATGATCTTGCCGTCCGGTCCGATTTCCAACTCGCTCATTGCCCCGCTTTCACTGTTGCTATCATGTCGCACATTTCGGGCCGATTGCGCCGATAAGCAAGGCCGCGGCAACAAGTTTTTATGCTCCGGGCCCAAGTTGACGTTGCGGAATCCTGCCTTTTCCAAATGCGGGACAGGCCCGAAATTCCGCGACTTTTGGGATGAAACAAGTGGCTTGACGCTTTCGTCAACTCAGCGCACCTTTGCGCTCATACAGAACTCGCTCAAGCGGGTCGTATTCCGGAGAGGCCGGCGTTCTTCCCCGACGCCGGTGGGAGAGGACGATGACCAGCAAGGCTGGCAAGCAATTGCGCAGGTGCGCGGCCGTTTCGGCCAGGCGCCCTTTGGCATGTCTGGTGGAATCCCCTCCCCTTACCACAATTTGAAGATTGGGCGGCCCCGCGCGGCGGGTTCGAAAAAGGGAGGATATAGATGAAGTTCAAGGCTTTGATGGGATCGTCGCTGCTGGCGATGACGGTCGCGACGCCGACCTGGGCACAGGATACGGACAGTGAAGCGGCCGACGACAATATCATCATCGTGACGGCCACGTTGCGTGCCGCCAATGTGCAGGACATTCCGATCGCGGTGACGGCGGTCAGCCCGTCGGACCTCGAGCGCCAGAATGTGCAGGACATCCGCACGCTGAGCAGCATCTCGCCAAGCTTCAACCTGCAATCGTCGCAGACCGAGACGCAGGGCACCTCGATCCGCATCCGCGGCGTCGGAACCACCGGCAACAACACCGGCCTCGAAAGCTCGGTCGGCGTCTTCATCGACGGCGTCTATCAATCGCGCCCCGGGATCGCGCTGGGCGATCTGCTCGACCTCGAACGCCTCGAAATCCTGCGCGGCCCGCAGGGAACGCTGTTCGGCCGCAATACCTCGGCCGGCGCGCTCAACATCACGACCAAGCGACCGAACCTGCGCGAGGTCGAAGGCTTCGCCAACGCGAGCTATGGCAACCTCGATTATATCGGCGTCCAGGCCGGCGTCAGCGTCCCGCTCGTCCAGGATCAGCTGGGGATGCGCTTTTCGGGTGCCTATCGCAAGCGCGACGGGATCATCAACAGTTCGGTGAGCGGCGCCGAAAGCGGCAATCGCGACCGCTTCATCCTGCGCGGCCAGATGCTGTGGGAACCGACGAGCACGATCAGCCTGCGGGTCATCGGCGACTATGCCGAATCCGATGAGAATTGCTGCACGGCGGTGATCATTCGCGAGACCGAGCTGCGCAATGCCGGCGCGTTCGCCGCCTATGGCCTGCCCGCGAACGGCGGTGTGGTCGATTTCGGCCCGGTCAACGCCGTCCGCAACCGCCGGTCGAGCGACGACGGCTATATCAACACGACGAAGCAATGGGGCATTTCGGGCGAGCTGAAATGGGATTTCGATGCCGCCGAACTGACCTACATCGGTTCGTATCGCCACTTCGAGGCGCAGTCGGCGCAGGACGATTTCGTCGGCCTCGACGTGTATAATGTCGGGCCCAGCTCCTATTCGGCCGCCAATTTCCCATACAGCGGCGGCACCAACAAGGTCATGACGCACGAGCTGCGCTTGCAGGGGTCGGCGTTCGACGACAAGTTCGACTGGCTCGTCGGCGCCTATTATTCGACCGAGAAGATCGACGAGATCCAGGCGATGACGCTCGGGCCGGATTATCAGGCCTATGCCTCGACCCAATTGTTCAACGCGCTGGGCAACAATCTGGCCTTCCTCGGCCCGAACCCGCTGTTCGCGCTGACCCGCATGGCCAAGGTCGTGGGCTTCCCCGCCTATGCCTCGCCGCTGAACACCGGCGTGAATTCGAGCGGCAGCTTCGCGGTCAATCGCTTCACGCAGGATGCCGAGAGCTTTTCGGTCTTCACCCACAATGTGATCAATTTCACCGACAATCTCAGCCTGACGCTCGGCGCGCGCTATGTCGATGAGCGGAAGGACGGCGCGTTCGATCAGCTTTCGGCCAACTCGCCGGCCTGCGCGACGATTGCCGCGGGCTTCGGCAATATCATCGCCAACCTGACCTCGGCTCCGTTCGGCCTGCCGGCGGCGACGGCGCAGGCGCTGGCGGGCGGCGCGCTCGGCCTCACCTGCTTCCCCTTCGCCACGCAGGCCAATCTGCCGGCGTCGGCGGTGCTGCCGCTGCCGCGCGAATATGACCTGCGGTTCAAGGACGACGAACTGACCTACACCGCGCAGCTCGCCTATAACAACAACAACGGTCTGTTGGCCTATGCCAGCTATTCGCATGGCTTCAAGTCGGGCGGGTTCAACCTCGACCCGGCGGCGGCGGCGGGCGGGCTCGACCCGCGGTTCGATTCCGAAAAGGTCGACGCCTATGAACTCGGTCTGAAATCGACGCTGTTCAACGACCGCGTCACCGCAAACCTCGCGGTGTTCCATATGGACATGGCCGATTTCCAGGTGCTGGAATTCACCGGCGTCCAGTTCCAGACCTTCAACGTCGCATCGGCGAAGTCGACCGGCGCCGAACTGGAGCTGCTCGGGCGGTTCCATCCGCATATGACGCTGAACTTCTCGGTGTCCTACACCGACGCCCGCTATCCCAACGATTGCGATACGGGCATCACGGGGGGCGCCCTGGCGACGGTGCGGACGCTGTGCGGCCAGCCGCTGACCAACGCGCCGAAATGGGCGGGGGTCGCGGGCGTCACTTATGACGGGCCGCTCAACAGCTCGGGCTGGGGGCTGCTGGCCAATGTCAACGCCAACTATTCGGGCAAGCGCCGGACCAGCACGACGCCGACCGAATCCGCGGCGCCCTTTGCGCCGTTGCCGTTCGATTATCAGGAGGATTATTTCAAGCTCAACGCGCGCCTCGGCTTCACCACGCCCGACGACCGGTTCACCTTCGAAGTGTGGGGGACCAATTTGTCGAACGAGATCACGCGCGGCATCACGGCCAACACCCCGCTGCGCGGTGGTGCGGGACAAAGATCGCGCATCGCCTTCCTCGAAGAGCCGCGCACCTATGGCGTGACCGTCCGCGCCAAATTCTGATCGGCGCCTGAAAGATCGGGGCTCGGGAGCGCAGGCTCCCGGGCCCCTTTTTTTGGGAGGAACGAGCCGCCGCGAAACGGTGAAGGAAAGACGATTATGCCTTTTGCGAAGCCAAAGCTCGGTCGGCTTTCGATCGGTTGCCGCCGTTCGATCCTCCCTGTGGCGAAGCCATGGGGAGGTGGCAGCGCGAAGCGCTGACGGAGGGGCAATGGCGCGGCGG
>JACDQN010000285.1 GCA_015657575.1 Sphingopyxis sp. | reverse complement strand
GAACATCTTGTAGGTCTCGATGACCTCCTCATGTTCGCCGCCGACGCCGAATTCGGCCTGGCTCGCCATGCGGTCGATCTGTTCGCGCATCTTGTCGAAGGCGGCATAGACGCGGTGCCGTTCGGCCTCGGTGTCCTCGGCCACCGTGTGTTCGATGGTGATACGCGGCTGATGGAAAACCGCGACTCCGGCGCCCATGCCGTCAACCAGCTTCTGACCGTTCAGCCGCTGCGCCGACTGGTCGGCGGCGGCGGCATCGGTGCGCGCCGCCGTATCGACCAGATCGGCGTTGGAGATGAGTTCGGACAACACCATCGCGACGGTCTGCAGCGTCTCGATCTCGATCTCTTCATAGCGGCGCGGATCGGCGTGCTGGACGCAGAGCACGCCGACGGCACGTTCACGGCGGATGATCGGGACGCCCGCAAAGCTGTGGAACAACTCTTCGCCCGTTTCCGGGCGATAGGAAAAATCGGGATGCGCCGCGGCTTCGTCGAGGTTCAGCGTCTCGATCTGTTCGGCGATCGTCCCGACGAGACCCTCGCCGAGCCCGAGCCGCGTGACGTGGACCGCCTCCTGCTTCAGCCCGCGCGTCGCATAAAGCTCGAGCGCGCCCTCGCGCAGCAGATAGATTGAGCAGACCTCGCTATCGAGGCATTCGCCGATGATACCGACGACTTGGTTGAGCTTGCCCTGCGCGTTGGTGCGCGATGCCATCACCTCGTGCAGGCGAGTGAGGATGGTGCGCGCCGACTGGGCGGCCGTCGAAGGAGGGGGCGGAGCATTGGTCATCGCTCCGCCCTGCTAACAGATGCTTTCACCCGTTGCTATCGCCCCGGATCATTTTCGCGTCAGGGCTTGATAGATGCCATCTGCACGGCACCGCGGCCGCTGCGCCAGGCGGCAAGGTCGACCTGATAGCGTGCATAGGCATGATAGAAGTCGACGAAGGGCCGGTCGATCTCGGCGAGCAGCGCAGGCGCCATCTCCACCGCTTGGGCGCTGGTCATACCGCCCACCTGCTGCGCGACCGAGCCTGCAACCGGACAGAATTGCTTTTGCGCCGGCGGCTGCGCGAAATAGTTGAACAGCTTGGTCGACTTGCGGTCGCGTGCGGAGACGCCGGTGCGGGCGATGACGCTGCCTTCGGCGGCGCGGATCAGATTGCCGTGCCGCGCGATGATATTGTTGTAATCGGCGATCAGTTGCAGCGAGCCCGGGTGACGGCATCCGATCGCGGCGACGTTGAGCGCGATGCGCAGGTTCCAGAACGCGTCGTGGCCGGTCAGTTCACGATTGGGCGTTACAAAATCCCCCTGCGCATCGCGCGGCGGCAGGATCAGGTTGGGGGCTGCATAGCCCGGCGCCTGCGGTTCCTGCTGCATCATCTGTGCCGCCGCGGGTGCAGCAGCCAGGGTCGCCGCGAACGCCGCGGCGAGTCCGATCCATCTGGTCATGTTCCCAATTCCCCCAATGCCCTTTCGGGCGGCGCCGGACGGTTCCGGCAGGGCTGACGATAAGGGAATGGGGAGAGTCGAAAGGTTGCCCGAAATTCATTATGAATGTTCGGATAAGGTTGTTCGACAATCCTTTGTCGACCACGGCGATCGAACGCGATCACGTGCCGGAAACGCCACAAATTTGCCGTTCTTCTTGCCATGAAGCGATGGATACCGCCGGTCGCCCGGCGGCATGACGTCAGCGGGCGGCAGCCGGGCGTCCGCGGAAATGCGACGAACGGAAATCGATTGTGTCAGCCGCCGGAACGGCGTTGCACGAATGCAACAAATGCCGTCCCAATGTCGGTCAGATCAGAGGCTTGCCGGCCCTGATACAGGCTGAGTTGGCGCCGCGGCCGGTGCGCTCATGATCGGCGCGGCGGCCGGTCGCGGCGCATATTGCGCGTCCCATGCAACGACGTCGTTCTGATAGCGCGCATAGGCTTCGTAGAAATCGAGGAAGGGCTGGTCGAGCCGGGCGAGATGCGCCGGGGCCTGTTCGACGAGTTGTGCGCTCGGTGTGCTCGACACCAGTTGCGCGATCTCGTTGGCGCGGGGACAGAACTGGCGCTGCGCCGGGGGCTGCGCGAAATAGTTGAATAGCTGCGTTGACAATTTGTCGCGCGCGGCGGTGCCGTTGGTGCCCGTTTCCTTGCCCAGCTGGTGATCACCGTCTTTTCGGTCGAGCGGATCACCTTGCTGTGCGTCTTGATGATATTGTTATACGCGGCGACCAGCGTCGTTTCCTCAAGCCCGCGGCAGCCGATGGCGGCGACATTGAGCCCGATCTTGAGCTGCCAGAAGGCGCGGTCGCCGGTGATGTTGCTGTTCGCGGTGACAAAACGGCCGTCAAGCGCGCGGCCCGGCAGAATCTGGGTCAACGACGCGTTGCCCGGCGGCAGCGGCCGCGGCGGGATGACGATTACGACCGGCGGCGGGGG
>JACDQN010000284.1 GCA_015657575.1 Sphingopyxis sp. | reverse complement strand
CCACTTCCGTCATCCCGGACTTGATCCGGGATCCCGCTTTTGGGAGGGACAAGCTGGCTTCGATTTCAAGCGGGACCCCGGATCAAGTCCGGGGTGACGAAAAGGAATGTCGTGTTTCGCCCGATACCCACCGACCGGGCTGTCGGTTTGCGAAAGACATAATCGTCCTTTCAAAACCGCCCGAGACGGCTCAATCGCAGGCGCGGTGGAGTTTTACCGCGAGCCAGGCGCTGATCAGGCACATCACCGCGCTCATCAGCAGCTGGTCGACGACGCCGATGCCCGCGAAACCGAGCCCGATCGCGAGCAGCGAGCCGGCGACCATCGCGCCCGAATTGACGATATTGTTCGCGGCGACGGTGCGCGCGGTCTGGTCCTTGGGGACGGTGGTGGTGAGAAAGGCGTAGAGCGGGACGACGAACATGCCGCCGCTGATCGCGATGCCGAGCAGGCTGGCGAGCAGCGGGATCACGCTGGCGTGGCCGAGAAAGCCGCTGATGTCGTAGAGGAGCGGCGGCGGATTGGCGCCCTCGCTCCATATCCGGGCCCACGACGCCGCGACGTCGTAGACATGCATTTCGGGCGATGCGACCCACTGGCGGCAGACCCCGTAGAAGGCGAGGACGAAGACGCCCATCACGATCACGCTCGCGGGGCTGTAGCGCGCCGACACCTGCCCCTTGAGCAGGCGGTTGACCGCGACCGAGCCGATCGCGATGCCGATCGAGAAGATGGCGAGGAAGAGGCTGGCGACGCTCTTGTCGGCGTGGAGGATATTCTTCACCAGCGGCGGGAACTGGATGAACAGCACCGCGCCGATTGTCCAGAAGAAGCTGATCGACAGGATCGCGAGATAGAGGCGCGGGATGTGCATCGTGCCGCGCACCAGCGTGACCGACGAGCGGATGATATGCCAGTCGATCCCGGTTTCTTCATGCTCGGGCGGCGCCGGAGGCACCTTGCGCCCAGTCCAGTAGCCGAGCGCGGCGCAGAGCACGACGCCGAGCGCAGCCCATTCGACGTCGATGACGCCGGCGAGGATCGTGCCCGCGAGGATTGCGATATAGGTGCCCGCTTCGACCAGCCCGGTGCCGGCGAGAACCTCCTCGCTTTTGAGGTGCTGCGGCAGGATCGCATATTTGATCGGGCCGAAGAAGGTCGAGTGGATGCCCATCGCGAACAGCGCGAGCATCATCAGCGGGATCGCGATCAGATGCACCGCATAGCCGAGCCAGGCGAGGACGAGCCCCAGCCCGCCGACGAGCATGATCAATATTTCGCAGAATTTGACGATGCGGATGATCCGCGCCTTGTCGCGCGTGTCGGCCAATTGCCCGGCGAGCGCCGACAGGAGAAAGAAGGGCAGGATGAACAGGCCCGTCGCGACGGCGCTGAACATGGTTTCGGACGCTTCGTCGTTGAACACGCCATAGACGACGAACAGCACCATCGCGTTCTTGAACAGATTGTCGTTGAACGCGCCGAGCAACTGGGTGACGAAGAGGGGGAGAAACCGGCGTTGCTTCAGCAGCGAAAAAGAGCCGGTCATGCTGTAATCCATCCTGACATATTCACGCGATCGGCATCCGCCCGCAGGCAATTTGGTTGTGGCACGGGGGGCTTATCGGTTAGGGCATTCGCGGTCAAAGCCCATTTTGGAACGCCAAGGCAAACGAGGGACATGCTCAGTCTTCCCAATCTTCTGACCCTGTCGCGCATCCTGGCGGTTCCTATCCTGTTGTTCCTGTTGTGGCCGGGCATCCGGATCGGCGCGCATCAGCCGCTCGCGATCGACTATGCGCTGGCGTTCGGTCTCTACTGCCTGATGGGCATTACCGATTATTTTGACGGCTATGTTGCGCGCTCGCGCGGCACCGTGTCGCGGCTCGGCGCCTTTCTCGACCCCATCGCCGACAAGATCATGATCGCGGCGGTGATCCTGCTGCTCGTCTTCACGCGCGATATCGAGGGCTATCATGTCATTGCGGCGCTGATCATCCTGCTGCGCGAGATCATCGTGTCGGGATTGCGCGAGTTCCTGGCGACGCTGCAGGTGTCGATGCCGGTGACGCAGCTCGCGAAATGGAAGACGACCTTTCAGCTCGTCGCCTTTGGCGCGCTGATCCTGGCCGGGGCGGCGCCCGGACAAGAGTGGATCAAGACCGTCGGGCTGATCTCGCTGTGGGGCGCCGCGGTGCTGACGCTGATCACCGGCTGGGATTATCTGCGCGTCGGCCTGAAACATATGGATTGAGCGCGATGGCGCTGTCGGTCAGCTATTTTGCCTGGGTCCGCGAACGGATGGGGATCGCCGACGAGGTGATCGATCTGCCTGCGGGTGTGGCCGATGTCGCGGCGCTGGTCGGCTGGCTGGCGGCACGCGACGCGCGCGGTGCGCGCGCCTTTGCCGAGCCCGAGCGCATTCGCGCCGCGGTCGACGGGGTGATGGCGGGGCCGGGCACCGCGATTGACGGCGTGCGCGAGGTCGCGCTGTTCCCGCCGGTGACGGGCGGATGATCCGCGTCGCGGTCCAGCCGGCGGCGATCGACGTTGCGGGCGAGCTCGACCTGCATGATGCGGGCGGGCATGGCGCGACGGCGAGCTTCGTCGGGCGGGTGCGCGGCGAGGGCGAGCTGACCGAGCTGTTCCTCGAGCATCATCCGGTGCTGACCGCGGCGGGGCTGGGCGAACTGGCGCATCGGGCGGCCGACCGCTGGAGCCTTGCCGCGCTGACGCTGATCCACCGCGTCGGGGCGATGGCGCCGGGCGAAACGATCGTGCTGGTGCTCGCGAGCAGTCCGCATCGCGCCGAAGCGCTGGCGGCGGTCGAGTTTCTGATCGACCGGCTGAAGACCGACGTGATGCTGTGGAAGCGCGAGCGCTTCGCCGACGGGCGCGAGCAGTGGGTCGAACCGCGCGCGGGCGATCATGGCCGGGCGGAGCGGTGGGATTGAGCTTTTTCCTTCCCCTTTGATGGGGGAAGGATATGGAGCCTTGCCGCGTAGCGGCCAGGCGACGTTGGATGGTGGTGACGGTTCCTGCACCGCTCGTTTCAGGACGAGAGCGCACCCCCACCGCTGCGACCAGGGCGCAAGCACCCAAGTCTCGCTGCCTCCCCCATCGAGGGGGAGGAAGCTCAGGCCGCCCGATGCTGTCTGAAGATATCGGCGAGCATGCGGAATTCGTCGGCGCGCGGGCTGCCCTTGCGCCAGACGAGCGCGATCGTGCGCCAGTCGTGGTCCGAATCGAGCGGGCGCGTGTCGATGTCGGTGTGGTCGAGGATGCCCGCCTCGATGGCCATTTGCGGAAGCATGGTGATGCCGAGGCCGTTGTCGACCATCTGGACGAGCGTGTGCAGCGAGGTGCCCATCATGCGGGCGCCGGCGCGCAGCTCGGGACGGTTGCACGCGGCGAGGGCGTGGTCCTTCAGGCAATGGCCGTCCTCGAGCATCAGCATCTGCGCCGGGTCGATCTGGTCGGCGCTGACCATCGCGGGCAGATCCTCGCTCTGGTCGCCGGGGAAGGCGACGAACAGCGCGTCGTCGAACAATTTCTCGCTCTCGACGTCGCCACAGGCATAGGGAAGCGCGAGCAGGACGCAGTCGACGGTGCCGTGATGCAGTGACTCGCAGGCCTGCGCGCTCGGTTCTTCGCGGAGGAAGAGCTTGAGCGAGGGGCGTTCCTTGCGGAGGCTGGGGAGGAGGCCGGGGAGGAGGAAGGGCGCGATCGTCGGGATCACGCTCATGCGCAGCTCGCCGACCAGCGGCGCCGCGGCGGCGGCGGCCATGTCGGCGAGTTCCTCGGCCTCGCGGAGCACCCGGTGCGCCTTTTCGACGATTTTGTCGCCGAGCGCGGTGAAGCGGACGACGCGGCGGGTGCGTTCGACGAGCGTCTGGCCGAGCAGGGTTTCGAGCTCGCGGATCCCCGCCGACAGCGTCGACTGCGTCACGTTGCAGGCGTCGGCAGCGCGGCCGAAATGGCCGTGCTCGTGCAGCGCGACGAGATATTGCATCTGCTTCAGCGAGGGGAGGTAGTTCTGCATTGATCGGATATAGCAATGAAGCGGCCGTTTTTGAACAATGTTATCGATGATAATTCGCAGCCATAATGGCGCTGGTTTGCTGTTCGCGATGGGGGCTGCGTGATAGCGTGCCGGTGCAGGAAGCGGAGGGATTATGGCGGCTTCGAAATTTCTGATCGGCGGCGTGGCGAGCGCGCTCCTGCTCACCGGCGGGCTGTTCATATGGAAGGGCTATACACAGATCGCCGAGGAAGAGGTGCTGCCCGAGGCGCCGCCGGCGCTGGCGGCGATCCCGCAGGCGGGGGCGAATGCCCCGAAGCGCGGGCCGGCGCCGCCCGAGCTGCCTGCGGCGAAGGAGGCATCGCGCGAGGAGCGGCGCTTCAACCGCTTCGACCGCGACCGCAACGACCGGATCAGCCGCGTCGAACTGATGTCCTCGCGCACCGCGGCATTCCGCAAGCTCGACACGGACGGCAACAATCTGCTGACCTTCGAGGAATGGGCGGCGGCGACGGGGCAGCGCTTTGCGGGGGCGGATGCCGATAAATCGGGCGACCTGACGCGCGCGGAATTTGCGACGACGGCGCCGAAGCGGGCGGTGAAGGCGAAGTGCAGTTGTTGACGTGAAGATCCTCCCTGTGGCCGCAGGCCATGGGGAGGTGGCAGCGCCCTTCGACTGCCTTGCAGGCGCTCAGGATAAACGGCGTCT
>JACDQN010000283.1 GCA_015657575.1 Sphingopyxis sp. | reverse complement strand
GGGGCGCAAATCCGGTGGGGCGGGGCGGATTTGGTTCGCGCGAAGACGCGAAGACGCGAAGAAGAGGCCGTTGGCCGATAGGCCCTATATTCCTGAGACGGGTCGGCGTTCGGCGAAATTTGAGGGCAAAGACCGCTTCGCGGCGGGCGTAACCTCTTTGCGTCTTCGCGTCTTCGCGCGAACAAATTTCAGCGCGGCCCGATCATCCCCGCGCCCGTCGGCAGGCCGTGACCGTTCACCGCCCGCGCGAGCAGGCGGTGCGTCTCATAGGGGCCGGGCAGGTCCCAGGCGCCGGTCGCGTCGGCGGCGAAGCCGAAGAAGCGGCCGTAATATTCGGGGTCGCCGATCATCATCAGCGCGCTGTCGGCTTCGGTTTCCGCGGCTTCGAGCATAAGCGCCATGAGGGCGCGGCCGTGGCCGCCGCGCTGGACGTCTGGGCGCACGGCGACGGGGCCGACCATGACGAGCGGCGTCGCCGTGCCATCCGGTGCATGGTGCGCGACGGGCCAGCACTGGATCGTGCCGATCAGCGCGCCATTCTCGATCGCCGCGAAGCTCAAGGCCGGCACCGCATCCATGCCCTGGCGGATACGGTAGGCGGTTCGTCCAAAGCGGTCCGTCCCGAAAGCGAGGTCGAGCAGATGCTCGACCGCCTGCGGCTCGATATCGGACAATGGAAGTAACTCGACCAACGCGCACCCTTTCGCTAATGCGGCGGCGCTTTAGGGTGCGGACATGGCGATGGAAAGCCGAATGTCGCGCTCGCCGAACAGGAATTTCTTGTGACCGATTCATTGTGGCTGGAGGTAGACGGCCTGACCGTCGACGTGCTGACCGGCATCTATTCCGAAGAAACGCATCTGCCGCAGCCGCTGCGCATTTCGGTGCGCGCGAAGCTGGCGATGGCCGATCATTATGATCCGACGACGCCGCTCAGCCGCTCGAAAAACTATATGCACCTCAAATTCGCGGCGACCGAGGGCATCCCCAAAAATGTCCATTTCGTGCTGATCGAAAGCGTCGCCGACCATATCATCGACACGCTGTTCCTGCAGACGAGAAGATCGAAGAAATCGAGGTCAAAATCGTCAAGCTGGCGATCGCCGAGGACGGCGAGCAGATCGGCATCACGATGCGGCGGGCGCGGAAGTGACGCAGAAGCTGGCGCTGATCACGGGTGGCCTCCACCGCGTCGGCGCCGCGATTTCGGCGCGGCTGGCGCGCGAAGGCTATGCGCTGGCGATCCACAAGCGCAGCCCCGGCGACGCCGATCCGGTGCTCGTCGACGCGCTGGCCGAAACGGGGGCGCTGAGCCATCGCTTTGCCGCGGACCTCGCCGATCCGGTGGCGGTCGATGCGCTGATTCCGGCGGTGATCGAAAAATTCGGCCGCGCGCCCGACCTGCTCGTCAACAACGCCGCGCTGTTTGCCGAGGGCGAGTGGACCGATCTGTCGGCGAATGCGCTGGCCGAGATGATGCAGATCAATCTGTCGGCGCCGGTGATGCTCGCGAAGGCGCTCGTCGCGGCGAGCGAGGGCAGGCGGCCCGCGATCGTCCATATCGTCGACCAGCGCGTGCGTAATCCGGTGCCCGACCAGATCGCCTACAGCCTGTCGAAATCGGCGCTGTGGCAGGCGACGCAGACGCTGGCGGTCGCATTCGGCGGCCGTGCACGGGTCAATGCCGTCGCGCCGGGACTGACGATGGCGACCGACGATTATTCGGACGATCAGGTCGAGCGGCTGGCTGGTATCATGCCGCTGGGCGCGCTACCGACGCCGGCGCAGATCGCCGACGCGGTCGTGTATCTGGCACGCGCCGAGGCGGTGACCGGGCAGACGATCTTCGTTGACGGGGGCGCACATCTGGCGCCGCTGGGCCGCGATTTCGTTCGGTTGGAGCGGGATTGACATCCTCCCCGTCGCGCAGCGATGGGAAGGTGGCAGCGCGGAGCGCTGACGGAGGGGCCATGACGCGGCCCCTCCACCACTCGCTTCGCGAGCGGTCCCCCTCCC
>JACDQN010000282.1 GCA_015657575.1 Sphingopyxis sp. | reverse complement strand
CGCTGCGGTCGACCGTGACGCCGTCGCCCGTGAATTTGCAGATCAGCGTGTCGCGGAACGCCGTGTCGACGAATTGCCAAACCATCTCCAGCGTATCGGGCGCGGTCCAGCGCGCGCCCGCGACGACGCGCTGGCTCGGCGGGCGATATTCATGGTGCAGCCGGTTGCCGGTCATGCTGGTGTCCTGCTCCAGATAGTCGGAAAGGCCGGCCGTCACGACATGCTCGCCGTTGGCGTCGCGCATCCGGTAGGTGCAGGCGCCGTCGGCGAAATCGAACGACAGCCACTCGACGCCTTGATCGTTGGGCGCGACCGCAAAACGATGCCCGCCAACCCGCGCCGCCACAGGCGAAGTCGTTGCCGCGAGCGGCGGTAGAAGGCGGAGCGATGCGGTGCGCGTCTTCAACTCGGCAGCCGAGGCATCCGGCTTTGACGGCGTTCCGAAGGCAGCCGGAAAATGTTTCCAGATGATCGGCTTGATCTGCTTGCTGCCCTTGATCGCGGCAAAGATCGCGAGCACCGCATTATGCTCGGGGAAGACGATCGCAAACTGGCTGAACAGCCCGAGCGCCAGATAGGCGCGCCCCGGACCCATCCACCATTGGTAGCCATAAGCGCCATCCGCATCGCCGGGGGCCTGCTCGGTCGTCGCGGCGCGGACCCATTGTTCGGACAGGATGCGGTTGCCGTTCCACATACCGCCGCTGGCATGGACCGCGCCCAGCTTGAGCGACGCCGAGGTGTTCCAGCTGAGCCCGTTGCCGCCCGGGCTGATGCCGCCCGGACTCGTGTCCCAGCGCCATCGGTCGATCCCGAGAGGCTCCATGAAACGCGGGGTCAGATAATCGGCCATCGACCCGCCGGTCGTCTTGCTGATGATCGCCGACAGCATGAAACTGGCCGCGCTGGTATATTGGAAATGGCCGCCGGGCTGGTGCGGCACCGGTATCTTGAAGAATTCGGCGGCCCACGGCGTGTCGATCGGGCGCCATGCCGAGCCCGATGTTTCCTTGTCATGACCGCACTGCATGGTGAGCAGGTTGCGCACGGTCATCGCGCGCATATTCTCGTTCGCGTCCGCGGGCACATATTCGGGGAAGAAGGACACGACCTTGTCGTCGAGACCGAAGCGGCCTTCGTCGATCGCCAGCCCGACCGCGGTGGCGGTGACGCTTTTGGTCACCGAATGGGTGATATGGACGCGGCCCGGCTGATAGGGCCACCACCAGCCCTCCGCCACGACCTTTTCATGGCGCATCAGCATGAAAGAATGGAGTTCGAGCCCGGCGGCGTCGACGTCGTTCAGAAAGGCAAGGATCGCGTCCGACGACACGCCTTCGATTTCGGGCGCGCTCCGCGTCAGTCCGTCGCGATATCCGTCGGAGAGGACAGCGGGAGCGACTCCGGGCGGCAGCGCGCCCGCCCGCGCCAGCACCGGCGCGCAGCCCGCGGTCAGCGCCCACAGGCCGCCGCCCATCGCCAGCGATCCGAACCGCCGCCGCGAAAATCCGTGCGCGTCCATATATCGGCTCCTCCCTGCTCTCCGGCATAGGTTGTGAAAGCTGTGCCTGTCACCAGCCTGTCGCATCCGCGCGCGCCGCGCGTCGCGTGTCAGCTTCATGTCAGCGATGTCGGCATAGGACCGGGCGCAACGCCGATGCGATTCAGACATCGCGCTTTTCAGGGAATAGGGACATGCACAAGCGTTTCACTCTCCTCGCCGCCACGGCGCTGACCGTCGCATCGCCGGCCCATGCGCAGGAAGACCGGCTCGACAGGCTGGAACGCCTGATCGCCGAGCAGCAGGCGCGCATCGACCAACTCGAAGCGGTGGTCGCCCGGCAGAATGAGATGCTCCGCCAAAACGGCAGTGTGCCCGAGCCGGCGCAGCGCGCCGAAACCCCGTCCCCCGCACCGGCTGCGCCCGCTGCGACGATGGCCGCCGCCGGTGCGGCCCCGGCGGACGACGCCTTTCGCATCCCCGGCCTCGATGTCGGCGGCGACATGCGCGTGCGGCAGGAGTGGAATTTCGTCGACGGCCGCGACCGGTCGCGCACCGCCGTTCGTGCGCGGCTGCGCGCGACCTATGCGGTCAGCGACAGCTTCGCAGTCGGCACGCAGATTGCGACGGGCGATCCCGACGATCCGAACAGCACCGACGTCACGCTCGGCAATTTCGTCGATGATTTGCAAGTATCGCTCGATCAGGCGTGGATCCGCTATCACAGCGGCGGGCTGACCGCCTATGCCGGCAAGTTCCCGCAGATATTCCAGCGCACCGACATGCTGTGGGACGGCGATGTGTCGCCGCAGGGCGTCGCCGCCGCCTACAGCCTGCCCGTCGGCACGGCGAAGCTCGACGCGCGGGGGATCTGGTTCGTGATAGACGAAGCCGCGGTGGCGCGCGACAGCGACATGCTCGGCGGACAGCTCGCGCTGGCGGCGCCGCTTGGGCCCAAGGTCAAGGCGGGCCTCACCGGCAGCTATTATCACTATCGCCTCGGCTCGGTCGCCGGCGCCGACGCCGGCGATTTCCGCGGCAACCTGCTGTCGGGCGGGCGCTATCTGTCCGACTTTCATCTGATCGAGGGGATCGCTACGCTCGGCTGGGCTGGCCCTTCGGAACGCTGGCCGGTCAGCTTCACCGCGGATTATGTCAAAAACCTCGGCGCAGCGGTCGCCGGCGATACCGCCTTCAACCTCGAACTCGCTGCGGGCCGCACTGCCAAGCCCGGAGATGTCCGCATCGCCTATAATTTCTCCGAAGTGGAAGTCGATTCGGTGCTCGCGGCGTTCAGCCACGACAATATCGACCTGTCGACCAACTACCGGCTCCACGGGCTCGGCCTCGCCTATGTTCCGGCGCCGAACCTGCAGTTCGACCTGCTCTGGTATCATTACCGTCCGCTCGATGCGGCCTATTCCGGGGCGCTTGCCCCCTCGGAATGGCTCGACCGCGTCCGGCTCGCCTTCATGGTCAGCTTCTGATGCTGTTGTCGGCGCTCATGCTCGCAGCGGCGGGCGAGGCGGTGGCCGTGCAGACCCCGCACGGCCACCTGCCCCACGGCCACACGCACGCCCCCGGCGAGATCGACGAGACGCACGGTCCCGTGCTGCTGCAGGTCACCTACACCGGCGAGGTGATGGGCAATGCGTCGGGCGGCGTGCGGCGCGGCGCGCGCTATCTCGACAATCTCGACATCGTGTTCGAGGCCGATATGGAACGGCTCGTCGGCTGGAACGGCGCGCAGATCCATGTCTATGGCCTCTACAACAATGGCAGGTCGATCAGCGATCTCGTCGGCGATACGCAGGCGGTCAGCAATATCGAAACCGGTACGCGCGCGCTGCGCCTCTATGAGGCGTGGATCGATCAGAAGATCGGCGAGCACGCCTCGCTCCGCGCCGGGCTTTACGATCTCAACAGCGAATTCGATGCGCTCGACGCCGCCGGGCTGTTCGTCAGCAGCCCGAATGGCATCGGCACCGACTTCGCGCAGAGCGGCCAGAACGGCCCGTCGATCTTCCCTTCGACGTCGCTGGCCGCGCGGCTGGCCGTTACTCCAGCAGACGGCTGGACGGTTCGCGCCGCGGTGCTCGACGGCGTCCCCGGCGACCCCGCGCATCCGCGGCGCACCGCGATCAAGCTCGGCGATGGCGACGGTGCGCTGCTCGTCGGCGAAGTCGAGGCGCCGCTCGGCAGCGGCAAGCTGCTGCTGGGCCACTGGCGCTACACCGCCGATTTCGATCGCAACGATGGCGCCGGGGCCGGCGACGGCAACGCCGGAACCTATGTCCGCGCCGAGCTGCCGATCGTAGAAAGGTCAGGGCGCAAGGTCGATGGCTTCCTGCGCCTGGGCACTGCCGCGGGACGCTTCAACATGTTCGAAAGCTTCGTCGGCGGCGGGGTGAAATTCAGCGGCTGGGTTCCCGGCCGCGACCTGGACGAATTCGGAATCGCGGTCGCCTCGGCCTTCACCTCGGATTCCTGGCGACGCGCGACGGGCGCGGCGAAATCGGAAATCGCGATCGAGGCCACCTATCGCGCCCAGCTGTCGCCCTGGCTCGCGGTCCAGCCCAATGTCCATTATGTGCGCCGCCCCTCGGCCGACCGCACTATCGCCGATGCGCTGGTGATCGGGCTGCGCGCCGAAGCGAGTTTCAGCCTGTCAGGATTCTAGCCGGCAATTACTGAAGCCTGCTCTTGGAAATGGTAGTCTGCGCGCCGCACTTTCGATCGCGGTCCTCGCACTTCCAATATCGGTCGCCTTCTTCGTTGCGGCATCGCGCAGGCTCGTACCCGAACGGAATAATCGTCCAACCTTCTGAAGCCTCATTTTCCGGTAGCCGACGGCTCGGCAACCTATACGCGAATGTGCAGGCAGCATCTGCCAGGAACGCGAGACGGCCCCGGCACAGCGAACGTTCGAACTATCCCGTGAAAGCCAGCTCCAGAATTATGGTCACAATTTGAAGTTCGCGCGTCGAGCTCCATGATCCACCGCCGGACCAAATCGAGCCGGTCGTCCCGATACGGCCATGCGCCGTCGGTTGGATCGGCTTCAGCGTGAAGAAGCTGGAATTTGGCGGGGATGGCCGCGGGCGGATCGCGGCGGCGAAGAACTGACAGGAGCTCGGCTTGAACATGATCGAGCGCGGGCCGATGGCCAGGCGAAGGTGACATGCCGCGTTCGACATCGTGCGCGAGGCCGACGACCGCTTCCGCATCACCCTCGCGGTGCCTGGCTTCAAGCCAGACGAGATCGAGATCGTGGCGCAGCAGAACCAGCTCACCGTCACGGGCAAGCCGGCAGAAGAAAATGCGAAGAGCACCTATCTCCATCGCGGCATCGCGCGCCGCGCGTTCGAGCGGCGTTTCCAGCTCGCCGACTATATCGAGGTCGGCTCGGCAAGCTTCGCCGACGGCCTGCTCACGATCGAACTCAACCGCGTCATTCCCGAGACGATGAAACCGCGCAAAATCGAGATCGGCAGCGGCGATGCCGAGCCGCGCCGGATCGGATCGTCGAAAGACAAGGCGCTCGAAAACGCCTGATGTGCTGCGGGGCCGCCGTGCGGCGGTGGCCCCGCTTTCTTTTGAACAAAAGAGCGACGGTCACTTACACCGGCAGACGGCGACGGTCGCCGCCGACGTGCTAGTCGATCGCGCGGATGATATCAGCCGCGCGCCATTCCACCGGTCCGATCGTCGCGTCATGCGCGATCCGCACCGAATGAAGCGCGGCTTCGATTTGGCGCCGCCACATGGCCAGAAAATCGAACAGCACCGGAAAGTCCGGCGGAAGATCATAATCCTGCCAGACGTAGAGCTGGAGCAGCGAGGGATGATCCGGCCGATAATAATGGATTTCGGCGGTCGTCAGACCATAGCCGTCCAGCTGCGCGATCAGCGCGCGGTCGGTCATGGCGCGCGCGCCTCACCGCCGTCGAGCGAGCGGAGCGCCGCGAGCACGTCGTCGACGGGAACGGCGCGGCGCGCGCCAGGTGGTTTGCGGAGGGCAGGCTTGTTGGGGACCGCTGAACGGTCCGATGCCCAGGATGCGAGGAGGGCGCGCTTGACCTCGGGCTCGATGCTCGGGTGATGCGCCACGTCGAAGGGGTGAAGAAAACGGGAAAATGGCTCGGACATGATCGTGCCTCCTTCCTTGTCGCCAATCCTTTCTCGTCGTGCGGCAAGACGCCGCATGGGGAGATTTTGGGAGCGAAGCGAGTCGAGTCAAGAGGGGTCAGCGCCTTGAAAAGGGGCATTTGTTTGTCGCAGGAGAAAATGACGAAAAATTTTCGCAGCCCCTCTTGAAGCGAAAAAATTCGTTTCCTAGCTCATCGGCGCCGCGCGTCCCGGACAGGCGCGCCGGCTTATCATATCGTTATGCAACATGGAGGTTATGCATGCATTTCCGTCCCTTGCACGACCGTGTGGTCGTCCGCCGCATCGAAGCCGAGGAGAAGACCTCGGGCGGCATCATCATCCCCGACACCGCCAAGGAAAAGCCGCAGGAGGGCGAAGTCGTCGCCGTCGGTCCGGGCGCCCGCGCCGAGGACGGCACCGTCACCGCGCTCGACGTCCAGGCCGGCGACCGCATCCTGTTCGGCAAATGGTCGGGCACCGAGGTGCGCATCGACGGCGAGGATTTGCTCATCATGAAGGAGAGCGACATCCTCGGGGTCATCGAGCACGCCGAAGCGCTTAAGCAGGCGGCCTGACGCCGCATCCATCCAGCAACTGAAAGGACATCAAGAAGGAGGTAAGAATGGCTGCCAAGGAAGTGAAATTTGCGTCGGACGCGCGTGATCGCATGCTGCGCGGCGTGGATACGCTTGCGAATGCAGTGAAGGTCACGCTCGGCCCCAAGGGTCGCAACGTCGTGATCGACAAGAGCTTCGGCGCGCCGCGCATCACCAAGGACGGCGTCACCGTCGCCAAGGAGATCGAGCTTGCCGACAAGTTCGAGAATATGGGCGCGCAGATGCTCCGCGAGGTCGCGTCGAAGCAGAATGACAAGGCCGGCGACGGCACCACGACCGCGACGGTGCTCGCGCAGGCGATCGTCCGCGAGGGTCGAAAGCGGTTGCCGCGGGCATGAACCCAATGGACGTCAAGCGCGGCATCGACCTGGCGGTGACCACTGTCGTCGAAAATCTGAAGGCCCACGCCAAGTCGGTCGAGGCGAACAGCGAGATCGCGCAGGTCGCGACGATCTCGGCCAATGGCGACGAAGAGGTCGGCCGCATCCTCGCCGAGGCGATGGAGAAGGTCGGCAACGAGGGCGTGATCACGGTCGAGGAAGCGAAGAGCCTCGCGACCGAGCTCGAAACGGTCGAGGGCATGCAGTTCGACCGCGGCTATCTCTCGCCCTATTTTATCACCAATGCCGAGAAGCTGAAGGTCGAGCTCGACGACCCGTACATCCTCATTCACGAGAAGAAGCTCTCGAACCTGCAGGCGATGCTGCCGCTGCTCGAGAGCGTCGTCCAGTCGGGACGGCCGCTGCTGATCATCGCCGAGGATGTCGAGGGCGACGCGCTCGCTACGCTCGTCGTCAATCGCCTGCGCGGTGGGCTCAAGGTCGCCGCCGTCAAGGCGCCGGGCTTCGGCGACGCCGCAAGGCGATGCTCGAGGATATCGCGGTACTCACCGGCGGCAATGTCGTCAGCGAGGAGCTTGGCATCAAGCTCGAGAGCGTCACGATCAACATGCTCGGACGTGCCAAGAAGGTCGTCATCGACAAGGATAATACGACGATCGTCGACGGCGTCGGCGCGAAGTCGGACATCGACGCCCGCGTCGCGCAGATCCGCCAGCAGATCGAGACGACCACCAGCGACTACGACCGCGAGAAGCTGCAGGAGCGGCTCGCCAAGCTGGCGGGCGGCGTTGCGGTGATCCGCGTCGGCGGCGCGACCGAGGTCGAGGTCAAGGAGAAGAAGGACCGCGTCGACGACGCGCTGCACGCGACGCGCGCGGCGGTCGAGGAAGGCATTCTTCCCGGCGGCGGCATCGCGCTGCTCCGCGCGCTGAAGGCCCTCGAAGGCCTCAAGGCCGCGAACGACGATCAGCAGTCGGGCATCGACATCGTCCGCCGCGCACTCCGCGCCCCGGCGCGCCAGATCGCCGACAATGCCGGCGAGGACGGCGCCTGGATCGTCGGCAAGCTGCTCGAGAGCGAGGACTATAGCTGGGGCTTCAACGCGGCCACCGGCGAATATCAGGACCTCGTCAAGGCGGGCGTGATCGATCCCGCCAAGGTCGTGCGCACCGCGCTCCAGGATGCGGCGTCGGTCGCCTCGCTGCTGATCACGACCGAAGCGCTCGTTGCCGAGCTGCCGAAGGACGAGAAGGCCGCAGCCGTACCGGCGATGGACTTCTGATTGGCCGAGGGCGGCGGGATGACCCGCCGCCCTCCCTGAGCGCGTGGGGTGACGTCCGAAGCGCGAGCGCTCGCAGCGCAGCTGATCGCGCAGCTCGCGAAGCTCGACCATATCAGCCTCGGTCGAAGCCTGCGTGCGCCGCCGGGATCGGTCGGGCTTTATCTCGCGCCCAAGGCGTGCTGCGCCGACGAGCGGGCCTTCCTGCTTGGCGACGAGTTCGCGCATGTCCATCTGGAGGACGACTGCAGTATCCACGCGATCCTGCCCGAACCGCTGCGCGGCGCGGCGATCGCGGCGGGCTGGGCTGAGCCGCATCCGCTGGCGGGGCAACCGTCCGTCTCGCCGGACACCGTAATGCTCTATGCGCCGCGCGACGGCGAAGAGGTTGACATGCTCGCGGCGCTCGTCCGCGCGAGCTGGCGCAACGCGCAGGGCATGAGATCACTCGCGTATCGGGAGACTGTGGTTTGACGAGCCGCGATGAACTCGCAGAACGCTTGCGGGCCGCCTATTCCGGGGGCGCGGTGCCGCCGCTGCGCAGCGGACTGGAACCAACCGACGTCGAGGGCGCCTACGCCGTTCAGTCGATCAACACGCGCTTCTGGCAGTCGGCGGGCCGGCGTATCGTTGGTCGCAAGGCTGGACTGACCGCGAAGGCGGTACAGGCCCAGCTCGGCGTTGATCAGCCCGACTTCGGCGTGCTGTTCGACGACATGCGCATCGCTGACGGCGGAAAGCTCGACCCCGCGAGGACGCTCCAGCCGAAGGTGGAGGCCGAGATCGCCTTCATCCTGGGCGCCGGCCTGCCCGACATCGATACCTCGGTCGAGCAGGCGGCGGCGGCGGTCGCAACCGTTCATGCCGCGATCGAGATCGTCGACAGCCGCATTGCAGATTGGAAAATCACCTTCGCCGACACCGTCGCGGACAACGGCTCGTCCGCCTTCTTCGTGCTGGCCGACGAAGGCCTGCCGCTGCACGGGCTCGACCTTGAAGGCGCGGCGATGGCGATGGAGATAAACGGCGCTGTCGCTTCGACGGGTATCGGTGCCGCCGCGCTCGGCAATCCGCTCAACGCCGTCGCGTGGCTTGCGCAAACTCTCGCAGCGCGGGGCGAACCGTTGAAGGCGGGCGACATCCTGCTCGCAGGCGCGCTCGGGCCGATGGTTGCGCTGGCTCCCGGCGACCATGTTCACGCCAAGGTTGCCGGGATTGGCGAATGCAGCTTCACCTATAAGGGCTGAGACGATGGCGAAGGCAAAAGTGGCGATCATCGGATCGG
>JACDQN010000281.1 GCA_015657575.1 Sphingopyxis sp. | reverse complement strand
TCCGCCTGATCGACTTCAAGCTCGAGTTTGGGCGGCTGTACGAAGGCGATTTCAGCCGCATCATCCTTGCCGACGAGATCAGCCCCGACGGCTGCCGTCTGTGGGATATTGCGACGAACGAAAAGCTCGACAAGGACCGCTTCCGCCGCGATCTCGGCGGCGAGGTCGAAGCCTATCAGGAAGTCGCACGCCGCCTCGGCCTGATGCCGGAGGGCGGCGAGAATGCCGTACTCGACCTCGAAAGCCACCGGAAGAAAAAGGGCAGCTGAGCTTCGACTCGCTCGCTCATTTCCGTTCGCATCGAGCGACGTCGAGATGCCCCTCGGTTTGGCGCTGCCCCGATGGATGTCTCGACTTCGCTCGACACGAACGGTTCAAGACTAACTAGATATTGATGCTCGTCGGGATCAGGCTCGGCTGCAAATAGGGGTAGGGCTGCATCCGCTCCGCATTGCGCGCCGCGATCTCCGCCTCCACGACCGCGAGCGCAGCCTGGAACCATGCGAGCGGCCCCTCCGCTCTCGTCACGCGCGGGTCCTGGAACCATAGCGGATAGGGGAAGGCGTTGCTGCGATAATCGCCGAGCGGGCGGTAGTGCACCGATCCCAGCAGTTCGAGTACGTTCAATTGCTCGAGCGCCAGCGCCATCGGCGGCATCATCGCAAGCCATCCCGCCTTGTCGTGCCCGCGCTGCCCGTTCGGCGCCGCCTGCCATCCCGCGCCGGTGACGGCGGGGGCGAAGGCCATGATGTCCTTTTGCGGGAAGTTGACCGCGGCATGCTGCGCGCTCGCGGTGAACATCACCATCGCGCAGATTTCGGCGAGCTCGGCGCGCGTCGTCACCGGGCCGAAGCCCTTGATCTGCGCTTCGCCTGCGAGGCAGGTCGCCCAAGCGGCGAGCTCGGTGTCGGCGACGACGTCGGCGTCATGGGCATAATAAAGATCGACATATTGCCGCGCCCATTCGTGGATAGCATCCCACACGAGCAGCGCGTCGTCGCGGTAGGGATAATCGGCGAGCGCCGAGTTCACGCCGACGCCGCGCGCGGCAAAGTCGGCGCGCGGTATCTTGCCATGGAAGTCGAAGGCGAGCCGCGCATCGACCGCAGCGAGCTGGCTCGACGTGATCGTGCCCGCAAAAATATGGTCGATCGGGCCCCCGGCGGCGATGAGCGAAGTCGCCGCCTGCTCGTTGATGAACAAAGTCCCCTCGAAATGCGGGACGAGCAGCGCCCAGATCGGATGCACTTCGGCGAGGTGACGATGCGTCGCGACCGCGAAACCCTCGATCACCAGATGCGTGCGCGCGAGATGGGTGAAGAGTTCGTGATAATTGCCATCGGCGACCTGCACGACGAATTTTGCCATTTCCCAGCCCCATTGCTGGTCGGCGACGGGCGAGGGGGTGAAGATCGGATAGTCGGCGGGGTCCTGCCCGCACTGGATCGCGACGGGGACGAGCGACGATCCGCCCGGCGGGATCGCGAACAGCGCCATCGGCTGCCACGCATATTTGGCGAGGGAGCCATAGGTGCCCGGGTCGATCAGCTCGAGCGGCTTGTAGTCCAGCAGGAACAGCCGCCCGTCGGCGAGCGCCGCCGTCAGCGTGTCGCCATTGACGACCGCGGCATATTTTGCGGGGCTGAGCGGGAAGTTGGCGGGCAGCGTATCGCCGACCGCCGCGATCAGCATGCAGTTCGGACCCTGCACGCGCAGCCGCGCGAAGCTGCTGTCGTCCTGGAACATATAGCTGATGCCGGGGACGGGCAGCGTCGCGAAGAGCGCGCGATAGGCCTCGATGCTGCGCGGGGTCTTGCTGCCGAGCCGTTCGGCGTCGTCGATCTTCATCAGCTCTTCGAGGCGATCCTTATAACCCTTGAGCAGCGCGACATGCGCGTCGCGCTCCGCCGCAGCCACGGCGTTTTCGACGTCGCCGATCAGGCGTTCGAAGATATTGCCGCCGGTGTGGACGCCATGCTCGGCCGCAATCTTCGCCGTCGAAGCCTCGATCGCGTCGCATTCGACCAGGGCGGCCTCATATTCAGCGCGCGGACCGTCGAGTTCGCTCTTGTCGACACCGCCGAGCTTCACGGTCAGCGCGTTGCGCACGATGTCGAGCCCGACGCCGATCAGGATGATGAACCAGGCGATCGTCGGTTCGTCATTCTTCGGGACGTTGGTGGCGAGCGGCACGCCGGGCAGCGTCGGGACGTCGGTGGTCCAGCGATAGACGGTCTGCGTTGCGGTCAGCTGCGCGGCGCGTAAGGCCTGTTCGGCCGGCGTATCCTGCTGCGGCAGCGTCGGATTTGCGGACGGCATCGGTGCGGCGGGGGCCGGGGTGCCGGCGATCGGTGCGGTATAGGACATGCGCTTGGGCTCCTTGAACGCGATAGCGAACTTCGGCCGCGGGCGTGCCCGAACATGGTTAATATTTTACCATGGCGCGGTTAAACAAAAGCCCCTAGCGGCCTGAAATGCCTCATTTTGGATACTTAACCGTTACTTTACACACGCTTGCTACGCCCCCCCCTATGACGGGGGTCTATCACTCGCTGCGGCAACGCCTTTTTCCGCCGATTCCGGACGCGATCCGGGACGATGTCGCGATTTTGCGCGCGAACCGCGTCGAGACGCTGACCCCGATGCTCTTCCTGATGCTCGCCGCGACGACGCCGACCGCGATCTACGCCGGCGTCGCCACGGTGCACCCGCTGATCCGCATCGGTTTTCCGCTGATTCTGGCGGCGGTCGGCATTATGGGTTTCCTGTTCCTGATGCACAACCGCGGCCGCCGGATGAGCCCGCGCCGGGCGCGGCGCATGATCCTGGAGGCGATCTGGCTGTCGGGCATCACCGGCGCGATGTGCAGCCTGTGGACGGTGACCAACTGGCTCGCCGCGCCGCCCGCGACGCACAGCTATTATGCGATGATCATGGCGATGGGCTCGCTGGCGACCGCCTATTGCCTGTCGTCGATCCGCTTCGCGACCTTCCTCAATCTCGGCGTCGGGCTCGCTCCCGTCGCGGCGCTGATGCTGACCTCGGGCAATCCGCCCGAAATCGCCGCGGGGACCAGCCTCGTCATCGCGACCCTGTTCCTGCTGCGCATGGTGATCCAGCAGCACGGCCAGGTCATCGCCCTGCTCGAACTGCAGCGCCAGATGCGCGACCTCGCGCATACAGACCCGCTCACCGGCCTTGCCAACCGCCGCGATTTCGACACGCGGCTCGACCAGGAAATCGCCGCGGCCGGTCCCCGCAGCCATTTCGCCATCGCCCTGCTCGACCTCGACGGGTTCAAGCCGATCAACGACCGTCACGGCCATGCCGTCGGCGACCTGCTGCTCTGCGAGGTTGCGGCGCGGCTGCGCCGGGCGTGCGGCGATCATGCGATGGTGGCGCGGCAGGGCGGCGACGAATTTGCCATCCTTGCACCAGCAGGCTCGCCCCTGCTTGCAACCTCGCTCGCCGACCATCTTCTGTCGGCGCTCGCGGCGCCCTATCATGTCGGCGGCGTCGTGGTTCAGGTCGGCGCCAGCATCGGGGTCGCGACCTGGCCCGACCATGGTTCGACCGCGCGCAAATTGTGCGAGGTTGCCGACCGCGCGCTCTATGCCGCCAAGGCCGTTGATCAGGGCCAGACGTCGCTCGTCGAAATGAGCGAGCACCGCGCCTGAGCCGACTTGACCGCCCAAAGGGCGGTCGTCAGATGGTTCGCATGACCATTTCCCTCGTCCGGCGCGCCTCGACCGCCCTGTCGCCCCTCGTCCTCCTCGCCGTCGCCGTCGCTCCAGCGTGGGGCTGGGAAAGCGCCAAGACCGTCGCCGCCGCGCCGGCCAATCCGCAGAGCGCCGCCGCGAAGGCGTGGAACTTTGCGGCCAGCGACGTTGCGGTCGATCCCAACATCGTCTTCGGCGTGCTGCCCAACGGGATGAAATATGCGCTGCTGAAGAACAGCACGCCCAAGGACAGCGTCGTGCTCCGCATGCGCTTCGACGTCGGCAGCTTTGCCGAGGCCGACGACCAGCGCGGCCTGGCCCATTTTCTCGAACATATGGCGTTCAACGGGTCGAAGGGCGTGCCCGAGGGCGAAATGATTAAGTTGCTCGAACGCAAGGGCCTTGCTTTCGGCGCCGACACCAACGCCGTCACCAGCTTCGACGAGACGGTGTACAAGCTCGACCTGCCCAACGCGTCGGACGACCTGATCGACACCGGGCTGAGGCTGATGCGCGAAACCGCGGGCGAGCTCACGATCGACCCCGCGGCGGTCGACCGCGAACGTGGCATCATCCTGTCCGAACGCCGCGCGCGCGACACCTATCAACTGCGCAGCCTGATCGATCAGCTCGATTTCCAGATGCAGGGCATGACGGTCGCAAGCCGCATTCCGGTCGGTACCGAAGAGGTGATCAAAAATGCGCCCGCGGCGCGCATCCGCGATCTGTACGATCGTTATTATCGTCCCGAGCGCGCGACGCTGGTCATGGTCGGCGATTTCGATCCCGCCGCCATCGAGGCGAAGATCAAGGCGCGCTTCGGTGACTGGAAGGGCCGCGGCCCCGCCGGTGCCGATCCCGCCCTCGGCACCGTCGATTATCATCGCGCCGCCGCCGCCGACGATTTCATCGACCCCGCGATCCAGGATTCGGTCAATATCGCCCGCTTCAAACCCTTCGTCGACGAGCCCGACAGCAAGGCGAAGCGCGCGCGCAATCTGGCCGAGGAGGTCGGCGAGTCGATCGTCAGCCGCCGCCTCGCAAAGATCGCGCTGAACGAGGATTCGCCGATCCTCGCGGGATATCTCAGCGACGCGGCGGGCTGGAAGGTCTTCGACCAGGTCACGGTCGGTGCGGTCGCCAAGGAGGGCGCGTGGAAGCAGGCGCTCGCGCTGATCGAACAGGAACAGCGCCGCGCGGTCGAACATGGCTTCACCCAGGCCGAGGTCGACGAACAGCTCGCCAATCGCCGCACCGCGCTCAAAAATGCGGTCGCCGGCGTGACGACGCGGCGCAGCGACGCGCTGGCCGAAGCACTGGTCGCCGCCGCCAAGGGCGATTTCGTCTTTGTCCGCCCCGAAACCGCGCAGGCTTTGTTCGAGGCGACCGCGCCATCGCTCGACGCCGTGACGGTGAGCGCGCCTTCCGCAAGCGCATGGAGGGGCTGAGCGCCCCGCTCGCTCGCGTGACCGCAAAAAAACCGATAGAAGGCGGCAACGAGGCGATCCTCGCGGCCCTGCAGGCCTCGACCCGGGTTGCCGTCGTCGCACCCGCCGCGGCATCGAGCGCCGCTTTCGCCTATGACGATTTCGGCACCCCTGGAAAAGTGGTCAGCGACGACCGCATCGACGACCTCGGCATCCGCCGCGTCCGCTTCGCCAACAATGTCATGCTCAATATCAAGAAGACCGATTTTCAGAAGGATCGCGTCTATCTCGGCTTGCGCGTCGACGGCGGCAATCTGCTCGCGACGCGCGAGGACCCGACGAAGGTCGCGCTCGCGGGCACGATCAGCATCGGTGGGCTCGAGGCGCACAGCAGCGACGAATTGCGCACCATTCTCGCGGGCCGGACAGTCAGCCCGGTGTTCGGGTCGGACGCCGACGCCTTCGGGGGTGCTGCGCTGACCTCGTCCGAGGATTTCGCGCTGCAGGCCAAGCTGATGGCGGCCTTTCTGACCCACCCCGGCTATCGTGCCGACGGGCTGGCGCTGATCCGCCGTTTCCTGCCGCAGCAATATGCCGCGAACGACGCGACCCCCGCGGCGGTGATCGCGCGTGACGCGGGCGGCATCCTCGCGAACAACGACCCGCGCTCGGTCAATCCGCCGCTCGACAAGCTGATGACGCTCGACTGGGCGCAGCTCAAATCGGCGATCGGCGACAGCCTCGCGCATGGTGCGATCGAGATCGGCGTCGTCGGCGACATCGACGAACAGGCGGCGATCGACGCGATCGCGGCGACCTTTGGCGCGCTGCCCGAACGCCGCGCCGCGTTCGACCCGCGCCCCGATGCGCGCATCCGCCAGTTCGCGACCGACCGCAGCGAGCGCACGCTGATCCACAAGGGGCCGGCCGAGCAGGCCGAACTGCGCGTCTATTGGCCGGCGCGCGACGACAGCGACCTCGCCGAAGCGATGCGGCTCAACCTCCTGTCGCGCGTGATGCAGCTCAAGCTGACCGAGGAACTGCGCGAGAAGCTCGGCGAAAGCTACAGCCCCGGCGCCGGGGCCAGCCTGTCGGACGAAT
>JACDQN010000280.1 GCA_015657575.1 Sphingopyxis sp. | reverse complement strand
TCGAGCAGGCGATTCGCACTTCGCGCATCGCCGCGCGCACGTCATTCTCGGTCAGCGCGCCGCGGCCGCGGAGCTTTCCGAAAACATCGCCAAGCCGGTTGCTCAGACTGTCGAACATGCGTCGTTTCAACCCTTCTGACGACCGCAACGCAAAAGACGCCGGTGAGCGAAACCTCGCCAACCAGCGGCTATCCGTGGACAGACTTTTCCGTCGCGGACATCGATGTGCGCCGCCGCAAAATGCAGCGGTGCGCGCGCCCTTTACGCAAAAGCGGCATGGAAGGCAAGCCGCGCTTCGCTGCCGACTTAACGTAAATTTCACCGCTGACCGCCATAAAGAGCCGATGGTGGGGAATGATCAGATGACATCGACGGCAAAGCCACGCGACCGCAGCGAGGATGCAAGACGCGACGTAATCGCGGGCGGCGTCGTCGTCGCGGCAATCCTGCTCTTCGTCGGCACCGGCAGCAATGTGATGCAGGCCGTCGTGCAAACGCTGATCGGCCTCGGCGGCGGCCCCGACAAAGCCTTGTCGGCCGCGCTGATTCTCAATGTCGCGCTGATCCTTTTCGGCTGGCGGCGCTATGAGGATCTCAACCGCGAAATCCGCGAACGCACCGAGGCCGAAAAGCGCGCCCGCTATCTCGCGGATACCGACCCCCTCACCGGCTTTCTCAACCGCCGCGCGCTGCTGGCGACGGGGCAGCAACTGATCGCGAGCGCGGCGGCCGAGCATCGCCATGTCGCGCTGTTCCTGCTCGACCTTGACCATTTCAAGACCGTCAACGACATTCACGGCCACGCCGCGGGCGACCGCGTACTGCAGGTCGCGGCCGAGCGGATCAGCGCCGTCCTGCCGCCCAGCGCGGCGCGCGCGCGGCTCGGCGGCGACGAGTTCGTCGCGATGCTCGTCTTCGAACCCGCCGCGCGCGCCACGATCGACGCGCTCGCCGCCGCGCTGGTTGCCGCGCTTGAGGATTCGGTCACGCACGACGCGCAGCATATCCGCATCGGCGCATCGCTCGGGATCGCGCTGTCGAACGACGCGAGCGTGACGATGGAAACCATGGTGCGCCAGGCCGACATCGCCATGTATCATTGCAAGGACGAAGGCCGGAACCGCTATTGCTGGTTCGAGGCGGGCATGGAAATGGCGGTGCAGGTGCGCAATCAGATCGAAACGGGAATCCGCGACGGCTTGCCGCGCGGCGAGTTCGTGCCGCACTTTGAACCGCAGGTCGACATCGCGAGCGGCCGCCTGGTCGGTTTCGAGATGCTGATGCGTTGGGAATCGCCCGAATATGGCATGATCCCGCCCGAACGCTTCATCCCCATCGCCGAAGAAAGCGGGCTGATCGGCGAATTGTCGCTGACGGTGATTCGCGACGCGATGGAAATCGCCAAAAGCTGGGATTCGTCGATCACGCTCGCGGTCAATATCTCGCCGCAGCAGCTGAAGGATCCGTGGTTCAGCCAGCGGCTCACCAAGCTGCTCGTCGAAACCGGCTTTCCGGCGAGCCAGCTTGAGGTCGAGATCACCGAAAGTTCGCTGTTCGAAAATCTGCCGCTCGTCCGCTCGATCGTCACCAGCCTCAAGAATCAGGGCGTGTCGCTCAGCCTCGACGATTTCGGCACCGGCTACAGCTCGCTGTCGCATCTGCGCGCGCTGCCCTTCGACCGCATCAAGATCGATCGCAGCTTCGTTGCCGCGATGCGCGGCAGCGCCGATGCGCAGGCGATCGTGGTGGCGATCGTCCGACTGGGCGAAAGCCTGGCGATGCCGATCACCGCCGAGGGCGTCGAGGACGAAGCGACCGCAATCGAACTGACACGGCTCGGCTGCGCCAAGGGGCAGGGCTGGTACTACGGCCGCGCTGCGTCGGCCGCCGACACCGCGCGGCTGCTCGCCGACCGCGGTTTGCTGCGCACGCCCTTGGCGCCGCACCCCAGCCCCGACGCAAGCGAAGACGAACCGCTCCGCAAGACGGCGTGATGCCGCCGCGTCGCTAGACTTCGCCGCGCCGCGCCCTTACATGCGCGGACTATGGCAGACCGCTTCACCAAGATGCACGGCCTTGGCAACGACTTCGTCGTGATCGACGCGCGCGCGACCGCCGTCGAGATGACGCCGGCGCGCGCGCATGCGATCGCCGACCGGCGGCACGGCATCGGGTGCGACCAGCTGATCCTGCTCGAACCGTCGAACAGCGCCGACGTGCGCATGCGCATCTTCAACGCCGACGGCGGAGAAGTCGAGGCGTGCGGAAACGCGACGCGCTGCGTCGCCACGCTGCTCGGCCGGCCCGCGGTGATCGAAACGCTGGGCGGCATGCTGCGCGTCACCCCGGCTGATGGGGGAGCCGAGGTGACATTGAGCGAACCGGTGTTCGACTGGGAACATATTCCGCTCGCGATGCCGATGGACACGCGCGACATGCCGGTCGCGTGGGACGAGCTCGAACATGGCGCGGCGGTCAATGTCGGCAATCCGCACATTGTCTTCTTCGTGCCCGAAGCCGATGCCGTCGCG
>JACDQN010000279.1 GCA_015657575.1 Sphingopyxis sp. | reverse complement strand
TCTGGTTCGCGCGCGGCGGCACCAACGCGCTGGTCGGCGGCATGGTGCGGCTGTTCGAGCGGCTCGGCGGCACGCTCCGCCTCGGCGATCCCGTCGCGACAATCGAAGCTGCAGGCGACCGCGCGACCGGCGTGACGACGCGGAGCGGCTGGCGCGCCGATGCCGACATGGTCGCCTGCAACGGCGACCTGATGCACAGCTACAAGGAACTGCTCGATCATCCGCGCGTGCCAAAGTCGCGAAGGACTTGGCACGGAAACGCTGGTCGCCCTCGCTGTTCGTCGTCCATTTCGGGGTGAAGGGCGGCTATCCGGACATCGCGCATCACAGCATCCTCTTCGGCCCGCGCTACAAGGGGCTGCTGGGCGATATCTATGGCGGCAGGGTGCCCGAGGATTTCTCGCTCTATCTCCACCACCCCAGCATCACCGACCCCGCGATGGCACCGCCGGGGCATTCGACCTTCTACGCGCTCGCCCCGGTCGCGCACCTCGGCAAGACGCAGCCCGATTGGGATGGTGCGTTCGGTGCGCGTTTCGCCGACGCGATCCTCGAAGAGGTCGAGCGCCGCGTCGCGCCCGGCCTCCGCGCCAACATCGTAACCCGCTTCCACTATACGCCCGCCGATTTCGGCCGCGACCTCGCGGCGCATCTCGGCAGCGCGTTCAGCCTCGAGCCCTTGCTCTGGCAGAGCGCATATTTCCGTGCCCACAACCGCGATCACATCATTTCCAACCTTTACTTCGTCGGCGCGGGGACGCATCCGGGCGCGGGGATTCCCGGGGTCGTCGGCAGCGCCAAGGCCACCGCCCAATTGATGCTGGACAGATAACTCCGTTCGCATCGAGCGAAGTCGAGATGCCCTTCGGCGTGGCGCAAGGCTGCGGGGTGTCTCGACTTCGCTCGACACGAACGGGTAAGGGAAGTTTATGAAACGCCTTGCCGTCTATTGCGGGTCCGCGACCCCCGAAGATCCGATCTATATCGAAACCGCACGCCACGTCGGCCGCACGCTCGCGCAGCGCGGCATCGGCGTCGTCTATGGCGGCGGCCGGCTCGGGCTGATGGGGGCAGTCGCCGACAGCGCGCTCGAAGCGGGCGGTGAGGTCATCGGCATCATCCCCGAAGCGCTCGTCGGCGCCGAGGTCGCGCACCGCGGCTGCACCGAATTGCACGTCGTGTCGGGCATGCACGAGCGCAAGAAGATGTTCACCGACCTTTCGGACGGTTTCCTCACTATCCCCGGCGGCGTCGGGACGATGGACGAACTGTGGGAAGCGATCAGCTGGGCGCAGCTCGGCTATCACAGCAAGCCGGTCGGGCTGCTCAACGCCGCGGGTTTCTACAACGACCTGATCGCCTTCAATCGCAAGATGATCGATGTCGGCTTCATCCGCCCGGCGCATGCGGGGATCATGATCGTCGATGCGGGGCTCGACGAATTGCTCGATAAGATGGCGACTTATGAACCGCACAAGACAATCTTCGCGATGAAGGCCGAAAATCTCTGATGACGCTCGGGGGGGCCTATGACGCACATGCCCTCCATGGTTTCGCGCACGACAGCATCGCGCGCGGATCGAAGAGCTTTGCGCTTGCGAGCCAGCTGTTCGACCGCATCACCCGCGAGCGCGTGTGGCTGCTCTACGCCTGGTGCCGCGCCGCCGACGACCTGACCGATGGGCAGGATCATGGCGGCGCGATGCAGCCGGGTCACGATCCGGCCGCCGCCGTTGCGCATATCCGTGCGCAGACCGACCGCGCTTTCGCGGGCGAACCGACGGGCGAGCCCGCCTTCGACGCGCTGGGCCTGCTCCTGACCGAGATCGACATTCCGCGCGGGGTGATCGACGATATCGTCGCGGGCTTCGAGCTCGACGCGAAGGACTGGCGACCGCGCAGCGAGCAGGATCTGCTGCGCTATTGCTATCATGTCGCGGGCGCGGTCGGGGTCGCGATGGCGCTGGTGATGGGGGTCGATCCCGTCGACGAGACGACGCTCGACCGCGCCTCGGACCTCGGGATCGCCTTCCAGCTCGCCAATATTGCGCGCGACGTGGCGGAGGATGCCGCCGCCGACCGTTGCTATCTGCCGATCGAATGGCTCGTCGAACTCGACATTCCGCCCGGCCAGCACATGCACCCGGCCTTTCGCCCGCGCCTGTCGATCATGGCGAAATGGCTCGCCGAACTGGCCGAGGAATATGAGGCGTCGGCGCGCTGGGGTGCGCGCAAGCTGCCGCCGCGCAGCCGCTGGGCGGTGCTCGCAGCGATGGGCATTTACGGCGACATCGCGCGCGAGGTCCGCGCGCGCGGCGACCATGCGTGGGATCATCGCGCGGGCACCTCGCTGTTCGCGAAACTCGGCTGGGTTGCGCGCGCCGGCTGGTCGGTGCTGCGTCGCCCCCCCGGGCGGCGGATCAGCCGCGACGGGCTGTGGACGCGCCGCGCGGATCGCGGCATGAGCCAGCTCGAATGGCTCGCAGCCGCCCTCGTGCTCGTCAACGTCAGCCTCGTCGTGATGCGCAGCGTGTGGAACTATCCCTTCGCGCTCGTCGCGGTGACGCTCTATGCCTTCGTTTTCTATGAGGCGCGGCTCTACAGCGACATGCTGCTCCAGGGCTTTTTCTTCGTGCTCAATCTCTATGGCTGGTTCGCCTGGCTGCGTGCTCGTGACGACAGCGGCATTCCCGTGGGGTGGATGAGCGACCGCGCCCGCGCGATCTGGGCCTCGGTCACGATCTCGGCGTGGGTCGCATGGAGCTATGCCATGCACCGCTATACCGACGCCGCCGCGCCCTGGGCCGACGGCGCGATCGCGATGCTCAGCATCACGGCGCAATGGCTGCTCGCGCGGCGACGGGTCGAAAGCTGGTATCTCTGGATCCTCGTCGACCTGATCGCGGTGCCGCTCTTTGCCTGGCGCGAACTTTATGCGACGAGCGGGGTTTATCTGGTGCTGCTCGGCATGTCGATCGACGGGCTGATCCAGTGGCGCCGCGCCGCGGCACGGGGGGAAGTTCCGGCATGACGAAGCATATCGTGCTCCACGGCGCCGAGAGCACCGGCAAGTCGACGCTGGCGCCGCGCCTTGCGCTGCGGCTCGGTGGGCTGGTGGTGCCCGAATATGGCCGCACCTATGCCGAGGCGAACGGCACCGAGTTCGACGAGATCGACCTGCTCGCGATCTTCGACGGCCATCGCGCGTCGACCGCCGCGGCGCTCGCGCAGGCGCCCGATTGGCTGGTGTCGGACACCGACCCGCTGATGACGCAGGCGTGGGCGATCATGCTGCTCGGCCGCCGCCTGCCCGAAATCGACCTGTGGGACGACACCGCCGACCTCTATCTGGTGCCCGCGATGGACCTCCCCTGGCAGGAGGATGGAACACGGCTGTTCGGCAGCGACCTCGCGCGGCGGCAGTTCATGGACACGGCGATCGGCGAACTCGACCGGCGCGGGCTTCGATGGGCGTGGGTCGAGGGCGAAGGGGACGATCGCATCGCCAGCGCCTTTGCGGCGATACAGGCGGCGGGGCTGGCGTAGGGACGGGAATTCCGACGCGCGACTGGTTATGGTTGCCATGGCCCCCGGCTTTCGCTGGGGTGCACATCTCTAGCGGCGGCAACTACCCAGCGTAAGCATCCCTGAGCTCGCGTTTCAGCACCTTGCCGATCGCGCTGCGCGGTAGCTCTTCGACGACATGAATCGCGCTGATCCGCTGCGTCTTGCCGACCTTGGCGTTGCAGTCGGCGCGCACGCTCTCGGCATCGGCACCAGGCTTCAGCACGACGAAGGCGACCGGCGTCTCGCCCCATTCCTCGCTCGGCATGCCGACGACGGTGGCTTCGACGACGCGGTCGTCGGCGGCCAGGAGCGCCTCCAGGTCGCTCGGGAAGATGTTGAATCCGCCCGAAATGATCATGTCCTTGGTGCGGTCCATCAGCGTCAGGAAGCCGTCCTCGTCGAAACGCCCGACGTCGCCGTGACGATAGAAGAGATTTCCGTCGGCGTCGTACCAGTGCATCGCCTTGGTCGCGTCGGGACGGTTGTTGTATCCGGTCATCATCGCCGGACTGCGGCCGACGATCTCGCCGACTTCGCCCTGCGCCAGTTCATTGCCGTCCTCGTCGATCAGCTTGGCGATATGGCCGGGTGCCGGCTTGCCGACGGTGTGCAGCTTGTCGGGGAATTGATGCGCCTCGAGGATGAAGGCCGCGCCGCCTTCGGTCATGCCGTATATTTCGACAAGCCCGCCGGGCCAGCGCTTCAATATGTCCGCCTTCAGCGTTGCGGCGAAGGGCGCCGAGGTGCAATATTTCATCACGAAGCTGGAGAGGTCGAAGCGGTCGAAATCCTCGAGCGCCATGATCCGGCGATATTGCACCGGCACCAGCATGCAGTTGGTAGCGCGTTCGCGCTCCGCCAGTTCGAGGAAACCGCGCGCGTCGAATTTCTTCATCAGCACGACCTGCCCGCCCGATCCCACCGTCGGCATGAAACTCGCCATCGTCGTGTTCGAATAGAGCGGGGTCGACAGGATCGTCACCGCCTTTGGGCCATAGGCGGGGGCGCCGCGCTGGATATGCTGCCAGCGCATCGTGTGGCTATGGACGATGCCCTTGGGGGTGCCTGTCGTGCCCGAAGAGTAGATGATGTTGAACCCGTCCTCGCGCCCGATGGCGACGGGTTCGGGCCTGGTGCCCGCGGGTGCGATCCAGACTTCGATGGGTTCGCCGGCTTCGCTGCCGTCCATCGCGATCCGGTCGCTGGCCGTCACTGTCTGACCCTCGAGGCTCGCCGCCGCGCTCGCGTCGAGAAACAGATGACGCGCGCCGGTATCGGCGATCATCGCGGCCATCTGCTCGCCCGTCGCGCTGTTGGTGATCAGCCCCGCGACCCCGCCGGCGCGCAGAGTACCGAGGATCGCCGCCATGTGCTCGACGCTGTTCAATCCCGCGATCGCGGTGCGGTCGCCCTTGGCGAAGCCGTCCTGCTGCAGTCGCGCGGCGATGCGATCCATAAATTCGTCCAGTTCGGACCAGCTCAGCCGCCGGACGGCATCGGCCGCGGCTATGTCGTCGGGACGCTCGCCGGCGTACGCGCGGACAAGGTCGGGCAGGGTGGCGAAATCGCTTTCGAGCATCGTCTGACTGGTCATGGCTTCGCGTTAGCACAGCGAGGGCGCGGCGCAATGCCGATGCGGGGCGGTGCGACAGGATGTTACGGTGGCAGCGGGGGATGCGGGTGGAGTCGAATCAATCCGGCGAAGAAGGCGACAGAAAACTGCTCGTCGCAGTGTATCACCCGCTTCGTCACCGGGCGGCGACGCTTGCGGCAGCGGCCGAAGATGCGGGCTACCGCACCTGCCTGCTCGCTGCGCCTGCCGCGGGCCTCCGGCCCTGGCTCGACTGTCCGTTCGACCTGCTGCTCTTCAACCCCTTTCTCGGCTGGCAGGAGCCCGCCGAGTTCGTTCGCTTCGCGCGGACGATCGCCGGGCGCCGTCCGCTGCTCGCGCTTTCCAGCGGCGAATCCTTCGCCGACCGGATGGCGGCGCTCGATTGGGGCGCCGACGATGCCATCGGCTGGACCGGTAATCTGCCCGAGGTGCTGGCACGCGTCGCCAGCCTGTTGCGGCGGTGCGGGATCGCGGCGGGGCAACTGGGGACCGCGGGGCTTCGCATCGATCTGATCGACCGCCGCGTTGAGCGCGAGGGAAGGCTGATTCGCTTGCCGCTGCGCGAGTTCGACTTGCTCGCGAATCTTGCGCGCGTGCCCGACCGGCCGGTGTCGCGCGATGCGCTGCTCAAGGCGGTGTGGCGGATCGATTTCGATCCGGGTACGAACCGCGTCGAAGTGCATATGTCGCGGCTGCGCGCCAAGGTCGATCGGGGCTTCGACTGGCCGATGCTGCACACGGTCAAGGGGTGTGGCTATGCCCTGCATTCGCGGCCGGAGGGTTGAGGGGCGATCTGTGTGTAAAGCCCTCTCCCCTTCAGGGGAGAGGGTTGGGAGAGGGGGAGGCGTCT
>JACDQN010000278.1 GCA_015657575.1 Sphingopyxis sp. | reverse complement strand
GCGCGGGACCGTGATGCCCTATTGGGGGCGGCGGGTTGGCCGAAGCGCGCGCGCTTCGCGCCAATGAGCTGATGTATTTCGAACTGATGCGCCATGCGCGCGTCAAGGGCTGTACCGGTTTCGATTTCGGGCGGTCGAAGCTGGGTACGGGGCCCTGTTCCTACAAGAAGAACTGGGGGTTCGAGCCGCAGCCGCTCACCTATGCGCGCTGGCTGGCGCCGGGCGAAAGCCCGCGCGACACCAACCCGACGAGCGCCAAAATACCGGCTGCAGGTCGACCTGTGGAAAAAGATGCCGCTGTGGGCGGCGAACCGGATCGGCCCGCTGATCGCCCGCGGCCTCGGTTAATGTCCGAAATCCTGTTCCTCGTTCACCGCGCGCCCTGGCCTCCCGACCGCGGCGATCGGATCCGCAGCTGGCATATGTTCAAGGCGCTGGCGAAGCTCGCGCCGGTGCATGTGGCGGCGCTGGCCGACCATGAAGCCGACGCGGCCGTCGCGCGCGACAAGATGGCGCCGCTTTGCAAGACGCTCGCGATCGAAGTGCGCGACGTCGCGCGCCCGGTCGCGCTGGCCCAGGCCATTATTCGCGGCGAACCGGTGTCAAACCGGCTCTTCCGCAATGCCGCGCTTCGGGAGCATATCGGGGCGCTGCTTGCGCTCGGGACGGTGACCCACATCGTCGCTTTCTCCGGACAAATGGCGCAATATCTGCCGGCCGAATTCGGCGGACGGGTGCTGATGGATTTCGTCGACGTCGATTCGGCGAAATTCGCGACCTATGCCGAACAGGACAAGCGCCAGCCGCTGAACTGGGTCCATGCGCGCGAGGCGAAGCGGCTCGGCGCGTTCGAGGCGCAGGTCGCGCGCGCGGTCGATGCCAGCCTGTTCGTCAGCGAGGCCGAAGCGGCGCTGTTCCGCCGGCAAAGCGGCCTCGGCGCCGAGGCGGTGCATGCGGTCGAGAACGGCATCGACACCGCGCGCTTCGATCCGGCTTTGCCGATGGACAGGGTGGGCGAGGGCGAGGGGCCGCTCGCGGTCTTCACCGGCCAGATGGACTATCGGCCGAACATCGACGCGGTTCACTGGTTCGTCGCGGAGATTTTGCCGCTCATCCGTCAGCGATATCCGGATGCACGGTTCGCGATCGTCGGGCGGTCGCCGACCGACGAGGTCTGCGCTCTCAAAAAATTGCCGGGCGTGATCGTCACGGGTGAGGTTCCCGATGTGCGCCCTTGGCTCGCCGCCGCCGATGCGGTGGTCGCGCCGCTGCTGCTCGCGCGCGGGGTGCAGAACAAGCTGCTCGAAGCGATGGCGATGGCGCGCCCGGTGGTGGCGAGCGCTGCGGCCGCCGAGGGCATCGATGCGGTGCCGGGTGAGCATTTGCTCGTCGCGGAGGACGCCGACGCGATGGCGGCGGCGGTGGCGCGCCTGTTCGACGACAAGGATGCGGCGGCAGCGATGGGCCAGGCCGCGAGGGCGCGGATGATCGCGCGCTACGGCTGGGATGCGCGGCTGGCGCCGCTTGGCAAATTGCTGGGGCTGTCCGCATGACGCGCTGGCAGCAGCATCTGGCGGCGCTGGCCGCGCTGTCGTTCGCGATCCTTGCGATTTTCCATCGCGACGCCGCCGACATGATCGGCATCTGGTGGCATAGTTCGACCTTCACCCATTGCCTGTTGATGGTGCCGATGATCGGCTGGCTTGTCGTGCAGCGCGCGGCATTGCTGAAGCCGTTGACGCCCGTTTTCTGGTGGCCCGCGCTGATCTGGATGGCGGGCGCCGGACTGGTATGGCTGGCCGGCGAAGCGGCGGGGGTCGGACTGTTCCGGCAGCTTGGGCTGATCCTGATGCTGCAGGGCGCGGTCGCGGTGACGCTGGGCGAGAAGCTGGCGCGCGCTTTGCTCTTCCCTCTGGCCTATGCGCTGCTGCTGGTGCCCTTCGGGGAAGAGCTGGTGCCGCTGCTCCAGACGTTAACGGCGCATATCAGTGTCGCGCTGCTTCATCTGTCGGGGATTCCCGCCGCGATGGAGGGTGTGTTCGTCACGACGCCCGCTGGCTTCTTCGAGGTGGCGGAAGCCTGTTCCGGGGTCAATTTCCTGATCGCGATGCTCGCCTATGCGGTGTTCGCAGCGCATCTCTGTTTCAAAAGCTGGACGCGGCGGATCGTCTTCGTTGTGCTTGCTCTCGCGACCACGATCCTCGCCAACGCGCTGCGTGCCTATGGGACGATGGTCGCGGGCGAAATCTGGGGGATCGAGGCGGCGGGCGGCATCGACCATATCTTCTATGGCTGGATATTCTTCGGCGTCGTCATCCTGCTCGTGATGCTTGCGGCGTGGCGCTGGTTCGACCGGCCGGCGAACGATGTCGCGGTCGATGTGACGAAACTGGCGGGCGAGTCCCGTTTCTCGGGTCCGGCCGGGGCGGTGCTGACCGCCGCCATCGCGGTTCCTTTGCTTTTTGCCGGATGGGCCTGGCTGATCGGGGGACGGTCGGCACCTCTGCCGCCTACCATGGCTATCGAGGCGCCGGCGGGGTGGGCTGAGGGAATTGCCGGGGGAACGCCATGGACACCGCGCTTCGATGGCGCCGACCAGATCAGGATCATCCATTTCGTCGATGCGAAGGGGCGCCGCGTCACCGTTGCGATCGGCGGCTATGAACGGCAGGCCGAGGGGCGCGAGGTCGTCGGCTTCGGCCAAGGCGCTCTCGACCCCGACGGTAAATGGGCATGGAGCGCGTCGCTGCCCACCGTCGAAGGCGCAAAGACCGAACGCTTGCTGCATCCCGGCCCGGTGCTGCGCGATGCGGCGACCTGGTATGTCGTGGGCGGTGACGTCACGGGCAGCCCGCGCGGCGCGAAGATCGCCGGTCTGAAGGCGCGGCTGTTCGGTGGCGACCCGCGCGCATTGTCGCTGATCCTGTCGAGCGAAGAGGGCCAGGGCGGCCGGAATGCGATAGAGGATTTCCTTTCCGCGTCGGGTGGAGTCGCCGCCATGGCTGACCGCGCCCTCAAAAACCGGTAAGCACCCGGAATATGTGCGGGATCGCGGGCATCTATCATCTCGAAACGGCGAAGCCGGTCGATCCGGCGCGACTCCGCGCGATGCTGCACCCGATGGCGCACCGCGGCCCCGACGGGTCGGGCGAGTGGACCGCGCCCGGCGTCGGGCTGGCGCATCTTCGTCTCTCGATCATCGATATCGCGGCAGCCCGCAGCCGATGGCGAGCGACGACGAGACGGTGACGCTCACCTACAACGGCGAAATCTATAATTTCCGCGAGCTTCGCGCCGAACTCGAGGATCGTGGTTATCGTTTCCGCACCTCGGGCGATACCGAGGTGATCATCGCGGCCTGGCGGCAATGGGGTCCCGATTGCCTGTCGCGGCTCAATGGCATGTTCGCCTTTGCCATCCACGATCACGCCCGCGGCTGCCTGTTCCTCGCGCGCGACCGGCTGGGGGTGAAGCCGCTCCATCATGTGCGCCTCTCCGACGGATCGGTCGCCTTCGCCTCCGAGCTGAAAGGGCTTTTGCGTCATCCGTTGCTACGGCAGGAAGCCAATCTGTCGGCGATCGAGGATTTCCTCGCCTTCGGCTATGTCCCCGACGACAATTGCATCGTCGCAGGCGTAGAGAAGCTGCCCGCCGGCCATTATCTGCTGCTCGAACGCGGCAAGCCGGTGCCCGCGCCGACGCGCTGGTGGGCGCCCGATTTTTCGAAGCGCATCCGAGCCAGCGAGGGCGAGGCGGCCGAGCATCTGGTTCACCTGATGCGCGCCGCGGTGACCGACCGCATGGTGTCCGACGTACCGCTCGGCGCCTTCCTGTCGGGCGGCGTCGACAGCAGCGCGGTCGTCGCGTTGATGGCGGAGGCGAGCGCGAAGGCGGTCAAGACCTGCACGATCGGTTTCGATCAGGCGGCGCTCGACGAGACCGCCTATGCGCAAGCGATCGCCGAACGTTTCGCGACCGACCACCGGACGCGCACAGTCTCGTCGGGCGACTTCGCGCTCGTCGACAAGATCGCCGACATGTTCGACGAACCTTTTGCGGATGCCAGCGCGCTGCCGACGTACCGCGTCTGCGAACTCGCACGCGAGGAGGTGACGGTCGCGCTGTCGGGCGACGGCGCCGACGAGGCCTTTGCAGGCTATCGCCGCCTCGTCTTTCAGCATCAGGAGGAGCGGTTGCGCGGCCTGATCCCGGGAATACTCCGCCGGAATATCCTGGGTCCGCTGGCGCGCGTCTGGCCGCAGATGGACTGGGCGCCGCGTCCGTTGCGCGCCCGTGCGACGCTGGCCAGCCTGTCGAAGAGCGGTGCGGAAGGCTATGCAGAAGCGGTCGGCGTAACCGGGCAGGCGCAGCGCGCGAGGCTGTTCAACGATGCCGCGCATGGCGCGCTCGGCGAGCATGTCGCCGAAGCGCGCTATTGGAAGGCGATGAAGGATGCACCCGCGCGCGAGCCGCTCGACCGCGCGCAATATGCCGATCTGATGATCTGGCTGCCCGGCGACATCCTGACCAAGACCGACCGTATGAGCATGGCCGTCAGCCTCGAAGCGCGCGAACCTTTGCTCGACTATCGCCTGATCGAATTCGCGGCGAGCTTGCCCGCGTCGATGCGCGTCAAGCGCGGGACGGGCAAGGCGATCATGAAGCAGGCGATGGAACGCTATCTGCCGCACGACATCCTGTACCGGCCCAAGATGGGGTTCGTGACGCCCGTGTCGCAATGGTTCCGCGGGCCGCTGGTGGAGCAGGCAAAGGCGCTCGCCACCTCGTCGACGCTGGCGCGGTGTGGCTGGTTCGACATGGGCGAGATCGAACGCGTCGTCGCCGCGCACCAGACGGGCCGCCGCGATCACGGCCGGCTGATCTGGCAATTCTTCATGCTGGAAAAGTCGCTGGCGAAGCTGTTCGGGATATGATGCGGGTGGGCGGCGACGGTGCGATGGCCACCCCGCTGCGACTAGGGCGCAAGCGCCAGACTCGC
>JACDQN010000031.1 GCA_015657575.1 Sphingopyxis sp. | reverse complement strand
CCGGACTTGATCCGGGGTCCCGCTCAGCAACGGTGAAAAGCTGGACCCCGGATCAAGTCCGGGGTGACGATGAGATGGATTGTAGTCCTTGACTACATTGTAGTTAAAAACTACATGTTCACAATGAAGCCGATCAACTACACGCGATCCGCGATCAAGGCGCTGCAACGCATGCCCGCCAACACATCGGCGCGGATCGTCGGCAAGATCGAGGCCTATGCCGCCGATCCCGCGTCGCAGGCGAACAATGTGAAGGCGCTGAAAGGCCGCGACGGCATCCGGCTGCGCGTCGGCGATTGGCGCGTGATCATGGAGGATGGCGTCGTGCTGGCGGTGCTGGAAATCGGCCTGCGTGGCAGCGTTTATGAATGAAGGAATGAGCCGATGGGCAAGATGGTGACGATCCCCCGCGAAGAATATGACCGCCTGCGCGAAGCGGCCGAGGATTTGGCCGACCTGCGCGCCTATGATGGCGCCAAGGCGGCGCTGGCGGCGGGCGGGGATGAGCTGGTTCCCGCCGAGTTCGCCAAGCGGCTGATCGCCGGCGAAAGCCCGCTGCGCGTTTGGCGTGAACTGCGCGGGCTGTCGCAGGTGAAGCTGGGCACGGTGTCGGGGGTCAACCGGGTGCAGATCGCCGATATCGAGGCTGGGCGCGGCAAGGGGTCGGTGGAGACGGTGCGGAAGCTGGCCGATGCGCTGGAAGTTCGGGTGGATGATTTGGTTTGAAGGTTGAACGTACAGTCACCAGAAGCGTTGAGTCCAGCGGCGAGTCATAGTACCTGCATAAAAAACTTTACATTCAGGAAAAATGGCGCACAGTGTTCCCACGCCACGATTGGGGGACGCAATGACAATAGCTGTGCAGGAAGCAGTCGAGCCGATTATTGCCGCCTTTGCCGTCAGATTGCGAGCTGTGTTTGACCGAGCAATGATCGATTGGACCAACACGCCCAACCGGGGTTTGTTCATTTATCCACGCACGCGCGCTAACATCATATTTGATCACATCATTCGTCATGCCCTGGCCGAATTCGATGGAGATGGGGACGAAACGGTTAAGGCGCTGCATGAGGCGCAGTCGGTCAAATTTATGTTCAATAATTCGGTGGTCGCCCGATTCAAAAAGGGTAATGAGAACGGGGTCGGATCGAACATCGAAACAACTTCGTTTCTGGACTTTGTGGACCCGCAAACTTGCTTTGGCGGTCTGCCCGATATTCATCGGATAGAGATAGTCTACAAACTAAATATTCTTGGCACTGACTATGCGGAAGTAGAGGTTGTTGCTCGCAATAAGGTTGGCCGCATTTGGGCTTTTCCTCTTGTGGCGAAGCCTTCGGCTGAAATTGTTCCGCTGCCCATTCGCACTCCGCCTGTTCTTACCCCGCCAGCCGTCACTCCCAAAGTACGGCCTGCCGAGGAATCCGCAGGCTCGGAACCGACAGAGTAATCTTATGCAAGCCAATGGAGATATGCTGCGTTTGGCGCGGCAATTGCAGGGATTCCACCAGATTGAGGCGGCGCGCCTTCTCGGGGTTGATCAGTCGCTTTTATCTCGCATGGAAAATGGCGTCGCCGATATCAGGGATGAAATCATCCTAAGTGCGTCTCGTGTATATGAGGTTCGCGGCTCATTTTTCTATCAGTCCGATCCAATATACGGAGCGCCAGTCAGCGTGCATCCCATGTGGAGAAAGAAGGCCGACGTTCATGCGCGTGATCTTGATGCTGTAGTTGCGGAGATCAATGTTCGGGTGATGCACGTTAGGCGTTTTCTGGAAGCTGCGGATATAGCTGCGGCCCATGATTTGCCGAGGCTCGACATTGAAGATTATGGCGATCCAAAAAAATAGCGGCGCTTGTTCGCGCGCACTGGCAGGTGCCGCGCGGCCCGATTCGTGATTTGACTGTTTTGGTAGAGCGTGCCGGGGCCATCGTCGCTCCTTCTGCGATGGGCGGTGCATCGATAAGTGGAGTGACGTTTTCGACGCCCGGACTTCCACCACTTATTGTGCTGAATTCGGAGCAGCCTGCAGACAGATTGAGATTTACCTTAGCTCATGAGCTTGGGCACCTTGTCATGCATCGCTTCCCGTCATCAGATATGGAGAACGAGGCTAATCAGTTCGCATCTCATTTGTTAATGCCCGACGAAGATATCGCGCCGATGTTACGAGTCCGAAAAATTGATCTATCACTTCTCGCGTCCCTCAAGCCAGAGTGGCGTGTGTCAATGCAATCGATCCTTATGAAAGCGAAGTCGCTTGGTCTAATTTCGCGCAATCAAGAAGAGTATCTTTGGAAACAAATGAGTGCTCGAAAATGGCGACTTCGCGAACCGCCTGAGCTCGACTTTCCACCGGAAAAGCCTAGCGTTATCGCAAACTTGCTGAAGATTTATAAGGATCATCTCGGGTATTCGATGGATGAATTGTCGAAAATGTTACATATTTACCCAGAAAGGGTTGATCGGTTTTACCCCAGTGACGAAGTTCAATTGAGAAACAAGTTCACAATTATTGGTTGAACTGGATAGGATTACGGTGACGGTTTAATTTGGCTCTCCACTGGTCGAGATCAGGGTGAAGGCGCGGCTGCCGAAGAAAATAGAGGGGGCGTCGTTGCAGGCTCGTCATCCCCGGACTTGATCGAGATCCATCTCGGCGCCCAAGTAGTGGACCCCCGGATCAAGTCCGGGGTGACGAAATAGGATGGATAAGCTCTTTCCTACATTATCCAAATAGGTTCAAAATCATTCCGATTCATTCCAAGTGATTCGGGAGATAGAGCTATGGGGCGTAAGGTGGCGCGGGGTTCGCGGGGGAAATCGGGGGAGAAGGGCGGCGTGGGGGATGGTGCCCTCCCCGCTGCGACTAGCGGGCAGGCCCGCAAGTCTCGTGGTCAAAGCCACGGGTCTCCGACCACCCCTTCCCGCTTGGGGGAGGAGAGCAAGGCGCGTGGTGCCGCTGGGCCCCGGATCAAGGCCGGGGTTCACACGCGGGACAATCCCCTGATGCCGGGCCTGCGCATTCGCGAGGATGGGTGGACGGAGGCGCGGACGCAGACGTTTCTGGCTGTGCTCGCGCAGACGGGATGCGTTGCCGATGCGGCGCGGATTGCCGGGGTCAGCACGACCTCGGTCAATCGCTCGCGCGGGCTGTTTCCACCCTTTGACAAGGCGTGCGTCGAGGCGCTGGCCAATGCGCTGCGCGGGCTGGAGGCGGTCGCTTACCAGCGTGCGGTCGTGGGGCGCGAGACGGTGATTTACCGGGGCGGCAAGGAGTATGAGCGGCGGATCATGCCGTCGGACAATCTGCTGCGGCTGCTGATCAAGCGCGGCGACCTGACGGGGGCGCTGGGGCGGGCGCTGAGCCCGGCCGAGGCCGAGGCGTTCGTGCTGCCCGAGGCGGTGCGGCACCGCTTTATCGACCGCGCCGAATTCGAAAGCGGCATCGTCTTCGAACGCGGGGTGAAGCGGCGGCGCCGCATCGCGACGCAGGAGGAAACCGACGCGCTGCTGATGAAACGTATCCTGATGATCGGCGAGGCGAAGCGGCGCGCGGGCCGGGCCGAGCCGCGATGCGAGACCTGCGGCCAGATTGCGCCGCTGACCGACGCCGAGTGGGACACGCTCCACGAGGAGTGGGGCGCGGTCTATGCGGCTACGGACGCGCAGGGGCGCCTGCTGCCGCCACCGGACTGAGCGCGGACGGCGGCGGCACTCGCGCTGGGGGTCAGCCGTCGGAGCGGGCTTCGCGCGGCGGTGCGGCTTCGAACGGGTTTTCGGCCGGATAGCCGAAGAAATAGCCCTGCGCCTGTGGGCAGCCTTCGTCGAGCAGCATGCGGCGCTGTTCCTCCGTCTCCACCCCCTCGGCGACGATCGGCATGTTGAAGCTGCGGCCCAGCCCGACGATCGCGCGGACGATCGAGCGCGCCGCCTCGTCGTCGTGGATCGAGGTGACGAAGCTCTTGTCGATCTTGATCTTGTCGAAGGGGAAGGCCTTGAGGTTCGAGAGCGACGAATAGCCGGTGCCGAAATCGTCCATTGCGATGCGCACGCCCATCGCACGGATCTCGTGCAGCGCCTTCAGCGCGCTCTGGCGGTTGCGCAGGAAGGCGGTCTCGGTGATCTCGAGTTCGAGCCGGCGGGGGTCGAGGCCGGTTTCGCGCAAGATTTCGCGGACGACGGCGGCGAGGTTGGGGACCTGGAACTGGACGGTCGAGACGTTGACCGCGATCGAGATCGTGTCGGGCCAGGTCGCGGCGACCGTGCACGCCTGGCGCAGCACCCATTCGCCGATCGGGACGATCGCGCCGATCTCTTCGGCGACGGGGATGAATTCGTCGGGGACGATCTCGCCGCGCTCGGGATGGGTCCAGCGCAGCAGCGCTTCATAGCCGATGACCTGGCCGAAGGCGGTGGCGACGAGCGGCTGGAAGACGAGGTAGAGTTCGTCGCGGGCGACCGCGTGGCGCAGGTCGTGCTCGAGCGCGCGGCGCTCGCGCGCGACCTCGTCCATCTCCTGATCGAAAAAGGCCGCGGTGCCGCCCCCGTTGTTCTTGGCGCGGTAGAGCGCGGTGTCGGCGTTGCGCTGAAGCGTCTCGGCATCCGAGGCGTCCTGCGGGAAGAGCGAGACCCCGATGCTGATGCCGACCGCCATCGGGTCGCGCTTGACGTCCATTTCGATCGCCGCGGTTTCGAGGATGCGGCTCGCGAGGCGGCGCGCATCGTCGGGGTCCGACAGCCCGGTCTGGATGATCAGGAACTCGTCGCCGCCGACACGCGCGACGATATCGTCGCCGCGCACCGTCGTGCGGAGCAGGTCGGCGATGCGGCGGAGGATGTCGTCGCCCGCGCCGTGGCCGAAGATGTCGTTGACCGCCTTGAACCGGTCGAGGTCGAGCGCGAGCAGCGCGAAGGGCTGGTCCTTCGCGATCGCATTGTCGAGCGCGGCGGCGAAATAGGCGCGGTTCGACAGGTCGGTGAGCGCGTCGTGGCTGGCGAGATGCTCGATTGCGCGTTGCGCGCGCTTGCGGTCGGAGAGGTCGCGGATCGCGAGGACCTGCGAACTGCGGCCGCGATACTCGATCGTCTGCGTCGCGATTTCGAGGATATGGTCGTCGTCGGTGGCGCTGCGCAGCCGCGCCTCGACCGAATAGCCGGCGGGCGCCTCGAACGCGCTGCCGTCGAGATTGACGAACCAGTCGCCCGCCTTGCTGCCGACCAGTGCGCCGCTGCTGACCCCGAGCAGCGTCGTCATGCGGTGGTTTACCTCGACGATATGCCCGTCATTGACGATCGCGAGCGCCTCGAGCGTCGCGTCGGCGAGGCCGTGCGCGTCGGTGAGCAGCCGGTCGATCAGCGAGCCGGTGAGCGCAAGCGCGAGCAGGGCGAGGTTGGCGAGCACGATCGCGGGGACGAGCCAGGCGTTGGCGATGCCGCTTTCCGCCCCGGCGGGAAACCCGCGCGTCGGGTCGGGGACGAGCGTCGTCGCCGACATGGCGGTGAAATGGAGGATGACGATCGCGAACACTGCCAGCGCCGCGGGCAGCGCGACGCGCCGCCAGCCCGCCGCGCGCGCGAAGGTCAGGAAGGCACCCCAGAATAGCAGGCCCGAGAGGAGGAAGGAGGCGAGGATCGGCACCGCGTCATAGGTGACGCGCGCGGGCGCGACGATCGACGCCATGCCGGTGAAGTGCATCGCGGCGACGCCGACGGTCGCCCATGCGGCGGCGGCCGCGGCGCGCTGCGGCGTCGGTTCGGCGCCGAGGGTACGGAAAGCGAGCCAGAAGAAGCCGATCGCGAGCGCGACCGAACAGACGGTGAGTCCGATATCGAATGTGATCGGCATCGCCCCGCGATAGGCGAGCATCGCGACGAAATGCGTTGCCCAGACCCCGACCCCTTCGGCGATCGCACCAACGACGAGCCAGTGGCGGCGGCGAATATCGACGCACAGCGTCGAGCGGCCGAGGATGATGAAGAGGCAGACGTTGCCGAGAATGCAGATGAGGGCCGCGATCAGGACCAGCCGCAGATCATGCTCGGTGACCACGCATTCCAGGACGTTGAACATTCCATCGCTCCCCTGGTCCCCGCACCCGATGTGCGCGGGCAATCGTAAAGAATACTTTAGCCGGAGCCTCGGCCAGCCCCCGCTATTGCAGCCAATGTGGTGTTAAATTGCCCGCAAATCGCCGGAAGGAAGCGTCAGCCTGCGCTCGCCGCCAGCTTGACCGGCACGGGGTTGAAGGCGCGGACGCGGTTGCGGCCGGCGCGCTTGGCGTCATAGAGCGCCTCGTCGGCGCGGCGCATCAGCTGCGACAGGCCCTCGCTCGGCACCCCGGCGGCAAGGCCGATGCTGGTCGTCGGGACGAGGCTGGGCGGAACGCGCGCGGAGCAGGCGGTGGGCAGGCCGATGCGGATCACCTCGGCCAGCTGGCGCGCGCTTTCGATGCTCGCGCCGGGGAGCAGCACCGCGAATTCCTCGCCGCCGATGCGCCCCGCGACCATGTCGGGAGCGCTCAGGTCGAGAACGTGCGCGCCGAAACAGGCGATGATCGCGTCGCCGACGGCGTGGCCGTGGCGGTCGTTGACCTGCTTGAAATGGTCGAGATCGGCGATGAGCAGCGCGACCGGGCGGTCGGCTTCGGCGCAGCGGCGCAGCGCGCTGGTCGCGCGCGCCTCGAACCCGCGGCGGTTGAGCAGCCCCGACAGATCGTCGGCATTCGCCTCGGCGCGCAGTTCGCGGATCAGGTCGATCCCGACGGCGACCATCAGGCTGATCGCGGCGACGATCGACACCATCGCCTGGCTGAACTGGACGGTGGTCCAATAGAGCGACTGCTGAAAGCCGACATAATTGTCGAAGCCGCCGCCGAGCGCGAGCAGCACGATCGGGCGGACGATCAGGTTGAGCGCCGACAGCGCGGCGACCCAGAACAGCACCCGGTCGATGATATAGCGCTTTTCGATCGGCCAGAGCGCGACGACGACCATGACGGCAATGGCGCCGGTGCCGATGCTGATCGACAGGATGCGCGCGGAGATGCTGGGCTGGACGAGCAGGAACCACAGGAAGAGCGTCATCGACAGCGCGCCGGCAACCGCCATCGCGCGCCAAGGCACGGGCAGGCCGTAACGCTTGACGATCGCAGCGGCGAACAGCGCGCCGGTGATCAGGAAGCCGAGGTTCGACGGAATGCGCTGTACTTCCATCGGCAGCACCGGGCCGACGTCCTGGATCAAAAAGGCGATGGCGGACGATATGTAGGCGGCCGCGGCATAGGCGACATAGCGCTCGCGCCGGTTGAGCCAAAGCAGGAAGAAGGCCGTCGCAAAGAGCAGACCGATGCCCGGATTGAGCAATTGAATGAAAAACTGACCCGACAAGATGCGCCGCTCTCCGCCCCCAAAGATGCACACTGGGGGATAAAGCACTGCTACCTTTGGGTAAGTTAAGTCACGGTAACTTTGCGTCAGGCCGTTCCGCGCACGACGAGGTGCACCGGGATGCGCGTGCCGCTGCGCGTACGTTCGTCATCCTCGAGCGCCATCGCGACAAGCGCTTCGCCCGCCGCGTCGAGGTCGGGTTCGAGCGTGGTGAGCGCGGGGTCGGCAAGGCTGCCGGCGCGGATGCCGTCGAAGCCGATCAGCGCGACATCTTGTGGAACGCGGCGCCCGGCGTCCTTGAGCCCCTGCAGCACGCCGAGCGCGAGCATGTCCGAGGCAGCAAAGATCGCGTCGATGTCCGGATGTTCGGCGAGCAGCCCCTGCACCGCGGCGACCCCCTGCGCATGGCGATCGGCGGCGGCAGGCGGCTCGGCGACGATCGCGGCGAGGCCATGCGCGGCGAGCGTCGCGGCAAAACCGTCGCGGCGCTCGTCGAACTGGCGCTGCGGCGATTGCTGCGGCCCGACGAAGGCGATGCGGCGGCGGCCGAGTTTGACCAGATGCTCGGCCGCGAGCTGGCCGCCGATGTCATTGTCGCTGCGCATCCAGTGGAAAGGGCTGCCGGGGCTGCCCCAGCAGACGAAGTCGAGCCCCGACGCCTGTGCGTCGGCGAAATATTGCCATGCCTCGCGGTTGCTGGTCGTGCCGATGACGATCATCGCGTCGGCAAGTCCCGAAGCGACGAAATCGGCGCGGAAATTGTCGGGATTTTCCTGGAACGAGACGAGCAGGTTGAACCCGCGCGCCGATGTCGCGGCGGCGATGCTGCCGAGCAGCGCGAAATAGAAGGGATTGATCGCGCTGCGATCCTCGCCGGGGCGGCAGATGGTGACGAGCGCGATCGTCTCGCTGCTTTTCAGGCGTAACGACGAGGCGTGGCGATCGACGACATAGCCCAATTCGCGCGCCGCGGCCGAGACGCGCGCGCGGGTTTCGGCGTTGACGCCGGGGCTGCCCCGCAGCGCGCGCGAGACGGTCGATTGCGAGACGCCGGCGCGCTCGGCGACGTCGAACGATGTGGGACGCAGCATCTTTCCGTTCACCTCTCTCCCCCTCCGCGGCAGTCTCTCGCCGCGTGGATGGAGGTTGTCAATCGGCGTGGCGCGGCGTGGCTTGCCGGAGAGCCGCGTCCCCGGCCGATCCCGATATGCCCGCTCGTCAGTCGGGGATGCCGTTGTCCGGCCAGCGAATGACGATGGCGAGACTGTTGTCAACCGCGGTGCGCTGCCAGCTGCCCTTGAGCTGTCGTTCGATGAGCGAGCGGATGAAGCGGGTTCCGAAGCTTTCGCTTTCGATATCCGGCGTTTCGGCGAGGCCGCTTTCGGTCCAGTCGAGTTCGATGTCGCCGCCGTCGCGGTGCCAGCCGACCGATAGATGCCCCTTGCCTGCGAGCGCGCCATATTTGATGCTGTTGGTGGCGAATTCGTGGATCGCGAGCGAGATCGCCTGTGCACCCTCGTCGCCCAGGCGGACCTCGGGCCCCGCGATGGCGGCGAGCTGCTCGGTGGATACGCCGGCGATTTCGAGCTCGCGGCGAACGATCTGTCCGAGCTCGACGCTGTCGACCGCGCCGGTGACGAGCATTTGCTTAGCATCCGACAGGGCGCGCATACGGCCGTCGAACTTGCGTTCGAATTCTTCGAGGCTGGCAGATTCGCGCAGCGTGATGCGCGCAAGCGCGCCGATGCGGGCAAAGGCGTTCTTCATCCGGTGCGCCATCTCGCCGATCATCAGTTCGCGGTCCTCGGCATGGCGCGCCTTTTCGTCGGCGAGCGCCCGCGCCTCGCCGACGCGGCGCTGCTGGACGCGGTGAAGCTGCGTCGCGAGCACGGCGAGCGCCAAGCCGAAAAGCAAGATCGCGAGCGGGCGGCCCAGTCGTTCGAAGAAGCGGCCATAGGAAATGCGCATCGTCCATTGCCGGTCGGCGATATGAAGCACCTGTTCCTGCGCGTCCCATCCCATCTCTCCCTTGCGGAAGATCACCGGCGCCGAGGGGCCGGCGCCGGCGCGAATTTCGAGGCCGTCGATCTTGTCGAGCTGATTGCCGAGGACCGCCTTCATCATGTCGGTGATCCGGAACGGGGCGTAGATGAAGGCCTCCACCGGCCGCGTACCGGGGGTGGTCGCAAAGCTTGCGGCGGCGGCAGGGTCGCGGACATAAACGGGCAGGTAGATCAGGAACCCGGGCTGCTTGACCGTCGCGGCCTTTTCCTGCGCAAGATGAACGATGCCGCTGGCGGCGGGGCGGCCCGTCTGCCAGGCGCGGCGCATCGCCTCGCGCCGCACCGGGTTGCTGTACATGTCGAAACCGAGCGCGGCGTGGCGGCGCGGGGTATAGGGTTCGACGAGCACCACCGCGAAACCGATCGGTTGATCGGTCGCCGGCCAGATCTTGATGTCCTCGCCGTAATTTTCGCGCAGTTGCGCTTCGAGCGCGGCGGGTGTGCCGGCGCGCATCGCGGCGGCGATGCCGATGCCTTCCATGCCCGGCGTATGAACCTGCGGCTGAAGGGCGCCTAGATAGGCGCGGATTCCGGGACCGCTCGCCGCGGCGTCGGATTGGTACAGCGCGCGCACGCCTTCGAGGATCGCGACATGATCGCGCAGCCGCATGTTGAACTGCGCTGCAACGCGCTCGGCCTGATCGGCTTCGGCGGCCTGATTGTAGAGGAAGCTGGCGCCCATTGCGAGGAGAGTCGCGAGCAGGATGAGCAGCCCGACGAACCGGACCATCAGGGCCAACAGCCGATCTGCCCACGACGAAGGGCGCATAGAATTATCCTGCCTGATGGCTGCCGTGGCAGCGCCCCCCTCCACGCGCCCGATGTTTCATGCGAAAGACCCGATAGCAAGTTAATTCCTTGCCGTTCCGGTGGTGTCGCGAGGCCGGTTGCCAGCGAAAACCCACCGCCTATGATGCAGGTTATAAACGGGAGAAGCGGGATGATTATTTACGGTTCGGTGGTGTCGCCGTTCGTGCGCAAGCTGATTGGCTATCTGGGCGAGAAGGGTATCGAGTTCGAGCTGAAGGGGGTCGGAATCGGCGATGCCGACCCGGGATTCCAAGCGGCGTCGCCGCTCGGGAAGATGCCCGCGATGGACGACGACGGCTTCCTGCTCGCGGATTCGAGCGCGATCATCCAGTATCTGGAAGCGAAATATCCGGAACCTGCGCTGATCCCTGCCGACCCGCAGGAGCGCGGGCGCGTGATCTGGTGGGAAGAGTTCGCCGACACGGTGTTCGCGGCGTGCAGCGGCAAGATGTTCTTCAACCGCATCGTCGCGCCGAAATTCCTGGGGCGCGAAGGCGATCTGGCTGCGGCGGCGCTGGCCGAGGGCGAGGAATTGCCGAAGCTGCTCGCCTATCTGGAGGGGGCGATCCCGGCGTCGG
>JACDQN010000277.1 GCA_015657575.1 Sphingopyxis sp. | reverse complement strand
TCGCATAGATATCGTCGCGCGGTACGCGAGATGGCCGAAATTGCGCCCGCCGGCATATTCCTCGGGCGCGCTGCCGTCCGCGGGCGGCCAGTTGTAGGTCAGTTCGACCTCGGCGACGCCCGCCTGCCCTGGCGGCGCGAGAAAGATCAGGGTGAAGCGGCCGGCCTCATTGTCGAAGCGGCGCACCTCTTCGAGCCCGATCAGCTTGAAGAAGTCGACCGTGGCGTCGGGATCGGACACGCGGATCATCGTATGGAGATATTTGGTCATGCGCCCATATTAGGCGCGAAGCGGGCGACCTTCAAACGCTTCGAACAAGTTTACGAATTCATCGGGTACCGGCGTCGCGGTTCCTTGCGCCTCGGCGACATGGACGCTGACCTCGAGCCCGGTCGCGCGCAGGTCGTCCCTCTCCGCGCCGTGCAGTTCGAACAGGAAGGTCATCGAGCTTCGCCCGACCCGCGAGCAGCGCACGCAAATGTCGATCTCCTCGTCGAGCAAGATCGGCACCTTGTAATCGACCTCGGCGCGCGCGACGTGGAATTCGGGGCTCGTGTGGCCGGGCCAGCGGTCGTACACGCCGGCGCGCGCCAATATTCGGTGATCCCGATGTCGAAATATTCGAGGTAGCGGCTGTTGAACACCACCGCCTGTGCGTCGATCTCGGCATAGCGGACGCGCTTCTTGAGGCTGAATTTGAAATCGCTGCGAGCCATGATGGTCCTCTAGTTGGTCGCGAGCCGCGCGACGGTACCTAATTTGTCGCGATACGCGCGACGGTGTCGATCAGCAGCGCGATATCGGTGTCGCGCGAGAGACGGTGGTCGCCGCCCTTGACCAGCGTCACCTGCACATCGGCGCTTGCGAGCGCCGCCGAGAGCCGCAGGCTGATTTTGGGCGGGACGTCGCCGTCCTCCTGTCCGTGGAGCAGGCGCACGGGGCAGGCGAGGGGAATGGCGGCATCCAGCAACCGGTTCGCCTCACCCGACTGGAAAAAGCCGCGCGTCGTCACATAGGGCTGGTCGCTGTACGGCGTTTCCTCGACCAGCGCGCCCTCGGCCAGGATGATCGCCTTTTCGGTATCGGTGAAACCCAGCCGGTGAAATCGGGCGCGGCGGCGATGCCGACGAGCCCGCGACGCGACTTGCGCCATCGCGCTGCACCAGCGCCAGCGCGGTGAGCAGCATCAGCCACCCGCCCATCGACGATCCGACGATGACGACCGGCCCCTCGATCTTCGCATCGATCAGGTCGAGCACATCGCCGCGCCAGTCGAGCAGGGTCTGGTCGGCGAACAATCCGTCCGACAGCCCGCATCCGGCATAATCGAGGAGCAGGCAGGCCTGACCTTCGGTCACCGCCCAGTCGAACAAGGCGGTCGCCTTGCCGCCCGCCATGTCCGACATATAGCCGGGCAGGAAAAGGATCGTCGGTCCCGCACCCGGCGCGTGGCGATAGGCGAGCCGTGGGCGGCCCGGCCGGTCGAGATAATCGGGTGCGGCGTCCACCGGGATCAGATCACCCAGTCGATCGTGTTCATCTGGACAACCGCTTGCCCCTTGGCGCGTCGTTGTTCGACCATGATATGGTTGAGCCGCTTGATCGTGTCGCTGCCGGTGGTGATGCACCAGCCAGGGACCAGCGCATGGACCAGTGCGCAGATACCGCCATAGATCATCGTCACCCCGAATTTCGACGCAACTCCGAAATGTTCGATGTAATTTTCATCGACGCTCCTGGGGTGGTCGACGAACAGGCGCTTGAACATGGCGGGCTCCTTCCGGCAGCGATCCCCTAGCGAGTAATAATATTACCTGCAAGCGCGCTGCGCCGGAGGGGCGCTAGCCGGCGAGGAATGTATCGACTGCCGCCGCGAAGGCGTCAGGCTGGTCCAGCATGATGAAGTGGCGGCTGCCGCGCACCATCTGCGGAAGGAACTTCGCGACGCCGGCATATTGCGATTCGAACGCCGCACTCGCCTGCTCGGCGGTCAGCGCCCCTTCGTCCTGTGCATAAAGAAGCGTCACCGGCGCGGTCACCTTGGCGAGTTCGGGGCGAAGATCGGTGATCATCACATCGTGAAAGACCTGCGCGGTCACGCGCATGTCGGCTTGCCGCATCCAGCCCGCGATCGCAATGCGGCCGGCGGGCGTGTTCGACATGCGGCCGGTCCACTCCCCCCGGGCCCCGGATCGGCGACCGGGCCTTCAAGCTTTGGCTGGCCGTGCTGCGCGCGCATCATCGCCGCCATCTGCTCGGCCTGGGGCTTCACCGATGCTGCCGTCGCGGCGGGGTCGAACAGCGTGCCGATGAACGGCACCGCATCGACGATCAACAGCCGACCGACGTCGCCCGGTCGCCGCGCCGCGATCATCAGGCCGGTCAGCCCGCCCATCGAATGGCCGATGATGGCGGGGGCGGGGCGTCCACGACCGGTGATACAGTCCTCGATGTAGTTCGCGACTTCGCCCATCATCGGTTCGAGCACGGGACCGCTGGCATTGATCCCCGCCTCGTCGCCGAAGCCGCGGATCTGGACGAGATGCAGGCGATATCGACCCTTCAGCCGCGCCGCCGTCGGTTCCCACACCGCGCGCGGGGTCGACAGGCCGGGGATCAGGACGACGTCGGGCCCCGTTCCTTCGTCCAGCACCGTGATGCGCCGGTCGCCGGTCAGCCCGGCCTCGCACGAATGTTCGGGCGCCGCGGCATCGGCGCGGCTTGCGATCAGTCCGACGAACAGGATGATGATTGCGGCAACGGACAGGCGTCGTGTCATGGAATCAGTCTTTCAGGAAAATATCTTCGATGGACAGGCCGAAGAGGTCGGCGATGCGGAAGGCGAGGGGAAGCGACGGGTCATATTTGTCGGTCTCGATCGCGTTGACCGACTGGCGCGACACCTGCAGCCGCTCGGCAAGGTCTTGCTGGCTCCAGTCGCGCTCGGCGCGCAGGACTTTCAGGCGGTTTTTCACGCGCAGGGGCCGGCGTCGCCGATCGTCACCCTGTTGACCAGCGATCCGACCGCCAGCCCGAGGCACCAGACCGGGAAAACAAAGAACAGGGGCACCCGCGGTACGTCGGTAAAGAGCTCCAATATTCCCCACCCGCTGGCGAGCGCCAGCGTCATGCCGGTCGCGACCAGCATCTTGCGGATTTCCAGCATCCGAACATATTCGTCGCCAAGATCGGCGACGTAGCGCGCCATCGCCCAAATGAAGCCGGACGTCGCAAGCGCGGGCACCAGCGCTATCCCGATAGTCAGCGGCGTTGCCGCTGCACCATCGGGAATGAGCGCGCTCGCCACCATCACGGCCAAAATATAGGCGATCGAAAGCGCGATCATGTGGCGGATATAGCGACGCTGGGCCGGGTTCATCGACATTGGTCAAGCTCCCTTGTTAATTGGTAAAGGAAGATTGACATTCTGAGCGATATTGTCAAGTGACATTGACAAAGTGACAAGGTCGCTTTGTTCGCCGTGCGATCAGGTCACCAATCGGCTCGGCCAGCGATGCGCACCAACGTCTCGTCCGGGTCGGACAGCGCGAACTCGTACATCCCCCATGGCTTATGCGCCGGCGCTTTCTGCGGGCCGAGAATATGGTCGCGCACGCGGTCGGCGACCGCGTCGACCTGCTCGGTATAGAGATAGAGACCGAACGGATTCTGGTCGCGCTCGGGCCAGGTCGGTCCCGATTCATTGGTCAGGTGCAGCTGCCAGCCCTTGCCGTCGGCGAGCAGGCGATACGTCCCGTAATCGCTGACGACCGACAGCCCCAGCTTTTCGTAAAAAGCGGTGCTGGCGTCGAGATCGCTGCACGGCAGGATCGCGGCAATGCTGTGGGTGGGATCGGTCATGCTGGCAACTCCATCGTCGGGGCATTATCTATGCCGGGAACCTCCCCGAACACAAAGTGCTTGTGAACGTTGCGCCTCTTGCGGCGGCGCAGCATGGCTGGCAAAGGGACGCGGCAATTTTGCGCTAGAAAGGCCTGTTTTTCGATGTCCGAGATGATCCGTGTCACCCTTCCCGATGGCTCTGCCCGTGAAGTCGTGCGCGGGACCACCCCGGCGCAGATTGCGGCGGACATCGGCCCCGGTCTCGCGAAAGCCGCGCTCGCCGCGAAGATCGATGGCGAAGTGCGCGACATCATGCGTCCGCTGGAAGAAGACACGAACTTGGCGCTGGTGACGAGCCGCGACGAAGCCGACGCGCTCGAACTCGTGCGCCACGACTATGCGCACGTCCTCGCCGAAGCGGTGCAGAACCTGTTCCCCGGCACGCAGATCACCTTCGGCCCGTCGACGAACGACGGCTTCTATTACGACTTCGCGCCGACCGCCGAACATGGCCCGTTCCGCGACGAGGAACTTCCGCTGATCGAGGAGGAGATGCGCAAGATCATCGCCGCCGACCTTCCGTTGACGCGCGAGGTCTGGGAGCGCGACAAGCTCATCGCCAAATGGCAGGCCGAGGGCGAGACCTTCAAGGCCGAATGGGCGGCCGAGCTGCCGCAGGGCGAGGAACTCACCGTCTATCGCAGCGGTGAGGGCTGGATGGACATGTGCCGCGGCCCGCATCTCGCCTCGACGGGCAAGCTCGACCCCGCGGCGTTCAAGCTGACGCGCGTGTCGGGGGCCTATTGGCGCGGCGACCAGAAGAATGCGCAGCTCAGCCGCATCTATGGCACCGGCTGGCTCAACAAGAAGCAGCTCGCCGAACATCTCGTGCGCCTCGAAGAGGCCGCAAAGCGCGACCACCGCAAGATCGGCCGCGAGATGGACCTGTTCCACCTGCAGGAAGAGGCGCATGGCAGCGTGTTCTGGCACCCCAAGGGCTATCGCATCTATCGCGAGCTCGAAGCCTATATGCGCCGCGCGATCGACGGCTCGGGCTATCAGGAGGTCAAGACCCCGCAGGTGATGGACGCACGCCAGTGGGAGCAGTCGGGACACTGGGGCAAATATCGCGAGAATATGTTCGTCATCCCCGATGAGGTACCGAATATCGAGGACGAAGGTCCGATCGTCTCCGACGATGCCGAGTGGATGGCGCTGAAGCCGATGAACTGCCCCGCGCACGTCCTGATCTTCCGTCAGGGGATGAAGTCGTACCGCGACCTGCCGCTGCGCATGGCTGAAATGGGCTGCTGCCACCGCAACGAGCCGCACGGTGCGTTGCACGGCATCATGCGCGTGCGCCAGTTCACGCAGGACGATGGCCATATCTTCTGCCGCGAGGACCAGATCGTCGAGGAAGTGCGCGATTTCTGCGCGCTGCTCGACCGCGTCTACAAGCAGCTCGGCTTCGAGAAATATGCGGTGAAGCTCGCGCTACGCCCCGACATGCGCTTCGGCACCGACGAAATGTGGGACAAGGCCGAACAGGAACTGCGCGAAGCGGTCGAACGTGCCGGCATGGCGAACGATGATTATGGCTGGGAGGAGCTGCCGGGCGAAGGTGCTTTCTATGCACCGAAGCTCGAATTCCACCTGACCGACGCGATTGGGCGGACGTGGCAGTGCGGGACGATCCAGTCCGACCGCGTGATGCCCGAACGGCTCGATGCGAGCTATATCGGCGAGGATGGCGAGCGCCACCGCCCGGTAATGCTCCACCGCGCGATCCTCGGCACCTATGAGCGCTTCATCGGTATCTTGATCGAGCATTTCGCCGGCCGCTTCCCGACCTGGCTCGCGCCGGTGCAGGCGGTCGTCGCGACGATCGTTTCGGACGCCGACGATTATGCGAAGGGTGCGGTGGCGCAGCTCACCGCGGCGGGGATTCGCGCGGAGTGCGACGTGCGCAACGAAAAGATCAACTACAAGGTCCGCGAACACAGCCTTGCGAAGGTCCCGTACCTGTTGGTGGTCGGCAACCGCGAGGCCGAGGAAGGCACCGTCGCGATCCGCACGCTCGGCCAGGATGGCCAGCGCATCATGCCGCTCGCCGAAGCGATCGCGATGCTCAAAGGTGAGGCTACGCCGCCCGATCTGCGCGGTTGAGCAGCCTGCCGCATTTCGCCGGCCTTGCGCCGCTGACCTTTGCGGGCGCCGCGGCCATGACGTTCGGCGCGGCGTTCGTGCGTGGGCTGACCGGTTTCGGGATGGCGATCATCCTCGTGCCTCTACTCGGCATGATCATGCCGCCGGGCGAGGCGGTGGTGCTCGGCATCATCCTGCAACTGCTGATCGGGCCGGTCGGGTTCAAGCGCATCGCCGCCGATGCCGACCGCCGCACCGCGCTTCCGATCGCGGCGCTGGCAATGCTCGCGACTCCGATCGGCATGATCGCGCTGACGTCGGTGACGCCCGACGTCGCGCGGCTGCTGATCGCGATCGTCGCGATCGCGGCCTTCCTCCTGATCCTGATGCCGCAGCACCCCGACGGCCACCGCCCAGGCCGTGTATCGATCGGTGCGACGGGGATTGCGTCGGGGATCCTCACCGGCTTTGCCGCGATGCCGGGACCGCCGGTCGTACCCTTCTATCTGCGCCAGCGGATCGCGCCGGGCGTCGCGCGCGCGTCGATGATGCTCGTCTTCTTCGCGACCGCCATTGCCGGGACGCTGGCTTCGCTGTGGCTGGGCCTTGCGACCGCAAAGCTCTTCATCCTCTCGCTCCTGCTCTTCGTCCCGATGTGGCTCGGCGACCGTTTCGGGACGCGGCTGTTCGGCCGCGTACCCGTGCGCGTGTGGCGCAGCATCGTCGCGCTCGTCCTCGGTATCGCCGGGCTGTCGGCGCTGGTTCGCCTGCTGGGCTAGAGGCTGCGCAGCGCCTGCGCCGGCTTCGCCGACAGCAACGGCCAGCTGCCCGCAATCCCGATCAGGAACGACAGTCCCGCGCCGCCGAGCAAAGTCAGCCCCACGATCAGCGGGTCGGGCGCAAAGGCGAAGTCGAACAGCTGGGTGACGACATACCAGGCGCCGGCGAGGCCGAGCCCGAGTGCGAGCACCGCAAGGATCGCCGCGAGCACGGCATATTCCATACCCTGTGCCCCCAAAATCTGGCCGCGTGTCGCGCCGAGCAGCTTCAGGATGACGCTGTCGTAAACGCGCCGCTCGCGGCTTGCCGCGATCGCGCCGATCAGCACCGCGATGCCCGCGAGGATTGCGATGCTCGCGGCGGCGGCGATCGCCTGGCTCATCTGGGTGAGCAACATCGTCACCTGCGACACCACGTCGCGCACCGCGATCAGCGACGCCGAGGGGAAAGCGCGCGGAATGCTGCGCGCGAGCGCGGTTTCTGCCGCCGGCCCGACCGCGACCGTCGCGACCATATTGTGCGGCGCCGCGTCGAAAGTGCCCGGCGAAAAGACGAGCACATAGTTGAGCCCGAAATTGTCCCACTTGACGGTGCGGAAGGAGGCAACCTTCGCCTGCACCTCGACGCCCAGCACATTGACCGACAGCGTGTCGCCAAGCTTGAGGCCGAGCGACGCCGCCACCTCCTGCTCGACGCTGACGAGCGGCGGTCCGTTATAGGTCGCCGGCCACCATTGGCCGCCGACCAGATCGCTGCCGTTGGGCAAGGTGGGGCTATAGGTCAGCCCGCGGTCGCCGCGCAGCACCCACGCGCCCTCGGGCAGTTCGGCAAGCTCGTCGACGCGCTGGCCGCGGAATTCGGTCACGCTGCCGCGCAGCGCCGGGATCATGTTGATGTCGGCGGCGCGATCGGCGTCCGTGACCATGGTCTGGAACCGGGCGGCATCGCTGCGCGGCACGTCGAGCACGAAAAAGCTCGGTGCGCGCTGCGGCACGGTGCGCGAGATTTCTGCCGTGATGCTCGTCTGGATCGCAGCGAGCGTCACGAATAACGTCAGCCCCAGTCCCAGCGCGACGACGAGCGCCCCGGTCGCGGCACCGGGGCGGTGAAGGTTGGCGAGCGCGAGGCGAAAGAGCGGCCGGCGCGGGCGCGGCAGACGGCTGGCGGTGCGGCGCACCAGCCAGCCGAGCCCGACGAGGATCAGCAGCAGGCCGACCGCGGCGCCAATGAACCCAAGCGCGAACAGCGGCTCGCGCGCGGTGCCGACGGCCAGCGCGATGATCGCGATCAAGGCCAGCGCAACCGCGATGATCGTCGGCCGGTCGATGCGCGCCGCACCACTCACCGTTGCACGGTAGAGGCCGGCGGCGGGAACATGACGCGTCGCCGCGAGCGGAGGCAGGGCGAAGGCGATGGCGATGAGAAGGCCGTAAGCCGCGCTGACGGCGAGCGGCAGTGGGTAGATGGCGATCCCGGGTTTGACCGGCAGCACATCGCCCGCGATCCAGCCGATCGCGGCGGGCGCGAGCGCGCCGACGATCAGGCCGAGGGCGATCGAGACGGCGGCGACCGCGAGAATCTGCAACCCATAGATGCGCGCAACGGTGCCGCTGTCGGCGCCGAGCACCTTGAGCGTCGCGAGGCCCGGGCGCTTGCCGGCCAGATAGCTGGCGACGCCGTTGCCGACGCCGATACCGGCGATCACCAGCGCCGCGAGCCCGACGAGCGACAGGAACTGCCCCATGCGCTCGATGAAGCGCCGCGTGCCGGGCGCTCCGTTGCTGCTGTCGGTGATGTCCCAGCCCGCGTCGGGGAATTCGGCGGTCAGCGCCTTGCCCACCGCTTCCGGGTTCGCGCTTGCCGGCAGGCGGACGCGATATTTGCTTTCGTAAAGGCTGCCTGGTTGAATCAGCTTTGTCGCGGGCAGGTCGCCCAGCCCGATGATCGCCACCGGGCCGAGCGTGAAGCCTTCGCCCAGCCGGTCGGGCTCTTCGGCGATGATGCCGTCGATCAGGAACGCTTTTTCGCCGAACTTCACCTGGCCGCCGACGTTCAGCTCAAGGCGCGACGCAAGGTCCTTGCCGATCCAGATCGCGCCGGGCGGCGGCGGACCTTTGCGCGCGCCGCTCTCCAGCCGCATGATGCCATAGAGCGGATAGGCGCCGTCGACCGCCTTGAGTTCGGACAGCAGGGCTTCGCCGTCCGGATCGTTCGCCATCGCGCGCAGCCGCACGGTGGCCGAGGGTGTCCCGACACGGCGGAAGCCCGCCATCTCTTCGGCACTCGCTTCGCGTTGCGGGAGCCCGAATTCGATGTCGCCGCCAAGGATCGTCTGACCGCGCACTTCGAGTTCGGAGGTGATGCCGCGCGTCAGGCTGCCGATCGCGGCGAGCGTCGCGACGCCGAGAAACAGGCAGACCGCGAGGAGGCGAAGGCCGCGGATCCGCGTCGCGAGGTCGCGGCGCGCAATCCGCCAGAGCGTAGCGAGGGGGAGCATCAGCAGATTCTCCCCGGAACGGGGAGGGGGACCATGCGAAGCATGGTGGAGGGG
>JACDQN010000276.1 GCA_015657575.1 Sphingopyxis sp. | reverse complement strand
GCGCTGGTCACCGGCCAACAAGGCGATGATCGCGCATCACGGGCTCGACCTGGCGCGGATCGCTGAGCAAAAGGACACGCCGCTGAAATATGAGGCCGCGGTCGCGGGCGGCATTCCCGTCATCAAGGCGATTCGCGAGGGCGCATCGGCGAACCAGATCGCGCGCGTCTATGGCATCCTCAACGGCACCTGCAATTATATCCTGACGCAGATGGAGCGGAATGGCGCGAGCTTCGCCGATGCGCTGTCGGCGGCGCAGGCCGAGGGCTATGCCGAGGCCGACCCGACCTTCGACGTCGACGGGATCGACGCCGCGCATAAATTGTCTATTCTCGCGGCGCTCTGCTTCGGAACGCGGCTCGACATCGGCGCGGTGACCGCGAACGGCATCCGCAATCTGATCGCCGCCGACATCCGCGAGGCCGAGGCGCTGGGGCACCGCGTCCGCCTGATCGGCATGGCCGAGCGCGACGGCGCCGATAGCAACGGGGGACTGTACCAGCATGTCCAGCCGTGCCTGGTGCCCGCCGACCATCCGCTCGCCTATGTTCCCGGCGCGTTGAACGCCGTCGTCGCCGAGGGCAATTTCGTCGGCCGCCTGTTCTTCGAGGGCGCGGGCGCGGGCGCAGGGCCGACGGCGTCGGCGATCGTCGCCGACATCATCGATATCGCACGCGACGAATATGGCCCCGCCTTCGCGATGCCGGTCGACGCGCTCGACGCGGCGCCCGTCGCCGACGCGGGGGCGCGGGTCGGCAAACATTATGTCCGGCTGGTCGTCGAGGACCGTATCGGCGTGCTCGCCGAGATCGCGGCGGCGATGCGCGACGCCGGCGTGTCGATCGAAAGCCTGATCCAGCGCGGCAGCGAGGACGGCAGCGGCGTCGTCATCGTGCTCGTCACCCACGAGGGACCCGCTCGCGCGATCCTCTCGGCGCTCGAGGTGCTGAGCGCATCGGAGCATGTCGTCGGCGCGCCAATGCATATGCCCATTCTGGCGCTTTGATCGGCTTGTAATCGCGCGCGCCTCTGATAGCCCTGCGACCGGGGAACGGGGGCTGTCATGGATATCGACATCAGGCGCGGACTGGCCGAGGCGCGGGCGCTGGCCGTCGAATATTGGCGGCCGCTGCTCGCCTATGCGGGGCTGGGGGTCGTGCTTCCCTACCTGCTGCTGTCGAGCGAACCGATCTTCGACCTGCGCACGGTGATGGCGATGATCGCGGCGCCCTATGCCGCGCAGGTCAGCGGATCGATCGCGGGGCCGCTGTACCTGCTCGGCATCGTCGCGGTGCTCGCGGCGGGGGCGATGCTCGCGGCGTGGAACGCGATCCTCGCCGAGATGCGCGAGGGCTATATTTCGGAGATCATGTACGGGATGGTCGCGGGCACGGCCTTTCTGGTCGGCAACATCCTGCTCTATGTCGGTATCGGCCTGCTCGTCCTACTGCCGATCATCGCGACGATCGGCATTTACGAATGGAACGCGCTCGCAGGCGGGCTGATCAGCGAAGCCTATCGCCTGCTGCTGTCGCTGCTCGGAACCTGGATCGCGCGCGCTGTGCCTGACGGTGCGGATCATGGCGCGGCGGGGAAGCTCGAGCCGCTATCGGCCTTCGCCCAATCGTGGCGGCTGACGCGCGAGGCGCAATGGCGCCTCTTCGCCTTCTACTTTCTCTATGCCCTGCTCTTCGGCGCGGCCTTCGGCGGGCTCGTGCTGGTGCACGGAGCGGTGATCTGGAACAATGCGCAGGAGCCGGGCACCCTGCTCGAAACCGCGATGAGCTTTGCCTGGCTCGCGCTGTTCGCCGCCTGGTTCGTGGGGCAGATCGTGCTCGCCGCGGGTTTCCTGCGCGCCGCCCGGCCGCGCGTCGCCGCGTCCGAAGTCTTCGCCTAGGGCTCGGGCTCTTCGGGCGGCGCCGGCGTACCGGTTTCGGGGTCGGTCGCGCGCTTCACCGCTTCGAACTGCGCATTATATTCGGGGCCGCGTTTCATCCGGCCGCCGATCGACATCCAGTTATAGGGGAGCGTGTCGAGCGTCATCGCCCTCGCCTCGGCGCGCGGCAGCTTGGGCGGCGCCTCGCGTCCCTCGTTGGCGATCGCGCGCAGCTCGGGCGACAGGCGGTGGAGTTCGGTATCCGACGCACAGACATCGATCGATCCGTCCTCGGCGGGTTTGCAGCGCCTGATCGGGTCGATCATTTCCTTCGCCTTGCGCGCCGCCTCGTCGGCGGCGGACTTGGGCGGCGGGGGTGCGGGCGGGCCCTGCATCTGCGCCGTCGCGGCCGGGGACATCGTCACGGCCATGACACAGGCCGCGGCGAAAGCGGCGCCGAATCGGGCGAACTGTCCTCGACAAGTGGCGCGGGCGACCATATGGCGCCCACCATGCCGAGGCGGCGGAACAAGTAAAGACGGAGAGTGAGCGACATGACGGATACCGGCAGCAATCTCGACCGGGTGCTCGTGCTCGAAATGGTGCGCGTCACCGAAGCAGCCGCGATCGCCGCCGCGAAGCTGATCGGGCGCGGCGACGAGAAAGCGGCCGACGCCGCCGCGGTCGAGGCGATGCGCACCGCGTTCAACACGCTCTATATGGACGGCACCATCGTCATCGGCGAGGGCGAGCGCGACGAGGCGCCGATGCTCTATATCGGCGAAAAAGGTCGGCAACGCCCCCCGGCAAGGGTCCGAAGATCGACATCGCGGTCGACCCGCTCGAGGGCACGACGATCACCGCCAAGGCCGGCCCCAACGCGCTCGCGGTGCTGGCGATCGCCGAGGAAGGCTGCCTGCTCAACGCGCCCGACGTCTATATGGACAAGCTCGCGGTCGGTGCGGGCTATTCGCCGAATGTGGTCAATTTCGACAACAGCGTGCGCGAGAATGTCGAGGCGGTGGCGCGCGAAAAGGGATGCCCGCCCGAACAGATCATCGTCTGCGTGCTCGACCGACCGCGCCACGAGGCGATCATCGCCGAGCTGCGCGACATCGGCTGCGGCGTCGCGCTGATCCCCGACGGCGACGTCGCGGGGGTGATCGCGACGACCAACCCCGAAACCAATATCGACATCTATATGGGATCGGGCGGCGCGCCCGAGGGCGTGCTCGCCGCGGCGGCGCTGCGCTGCGTCGGCGGCCAGTTCAAGGGCCGCCTGCTGTTCCGCAACGACGACGAGCGGCTGCGCGCCAAGAAATGGGGCATCGAGGATCTCGAGCGCGTCTACGACCTCGAGGATCTCGCCAGCGGCGACGTGATCTTCGCCGCGACGGGGGTTACCGACGGATCGCTGCTGCGCGGCGTCAAGCGCCGCCGCGACGGCGTGATGACGACCGAGACGGTCGTGATGCGCGCCTCGTCGGGCACCGTGCGATGGGTCCGCGGCGAACATCGCGCGCATTGACGCGGACCAGCCGGCCACCCCTTCGGGTTCGGCCGGCCTGACCCTTTTGGCGCGTTTGTTCCAGTCGCTTCCCGCTCATGTCGCGCGAACCGACCCGAATGACGGCAGCCGCTCCTTGGCAGCCGCGTCGGCTAGGCAAACGCTCCGACGCTCTCGATGAACTTGATCACCGAAATCGGTTTCGAGACATAGGCTTCGGCCCCGGCCGCCCTGATCTGCTCTTCGTCGCCCTTGCCGGCATAGGCGGTGACCGCCATGATCGGCACCGCGCGGAGCGTCAGGTCGGATTTCATCTGCCCGATCAGCTCGAGCCCCGACACATGCGGCAGCTGGATATCCATGATGATCAGATCGGGCGACACCTCGCGCGCCCTGGCCAGCGCGTCGCGCCCGTCGCGCACCGGATGCGCGCTATAGCCATGGGCGTTGAGCAGGTCGCAGAACAGGCGCAGGTTGAGCTCATTATCCTCGACGACCAGGATGGTCTTGCCCATGTATGTTCCGTTCCCCACCTTGCGTGCGCGGCCCGTTTAGGCGAATCGGGTGCATGACACAATTGCCTCGCGGCGAAGGGATATTCGGTCTTGCATGAAGGTGACGAGGCGCTGGCGCTGCACGCGCTGGGTGGATCTTGAGCGACGAACCGCGCGCCGAGCGGCTGCTCGGCATGACCGGGCTCGACCCCGACGGGCTGCGCGCATCCTTGGGCGAGCGCGCGACGCTCGCCGCGATCCTGTCCTTCCTCGCCGCGCATGAAAACGACCTGGTCGCCTGCGCCGAGGCGCTCGACATTCCGCCCGAAACGCTTGCCGCCGCGGCGCACCGCCTCGAAGGCCATGAAAGGATCGACCCATGACCCGCCCCCTCGTCATCACCGATTGCGACGAGGTGCTGATGCACATGGTCGTCCCCTTTGCCCGGTGGGTCGACGAAGAACATGGCGTGTTGTTTCGCATGGAGGATGCGAGCTTTGCGGGCGCGCTGAAACGCAAGGAATGCGGCACCCCGCTCGAAGCGGCCGAAGTCTGGCCCCTGCTCGACGGCTTCTTCCGCAACGAGATGGGCCGCCAATATCCCATCCCCGGCGCGATGGCGGCGATGGCGGCGATCGCTGCGCATGCCGATATCGTCGTGCTCACCAATGTCGGTCCCGACCATCAGGCGGCGCGCAGCGCGCAACTCGCCGCGCTCGGCTTCCACGCGCCGGTGATCGGCAGCCGCGGCGGCAAGGGCGAGCCCGTGCGCGCGCTGATCGAGGCGCGCCGGCCGTCGGTCACCATCTTCATCGACGATTTGCCGAACCATCATCATTCGGTTGCCTTGGAGGCGCCCGCGGTGTGGCGGCTCCATTTCGTCGGCGAACCCGCGATCGCCGACAAGATCCGCCCCGCCCCATATGCGCATGCGCGAATCGACGATTGGAAGACGGCGCAGGACTGGATATTGGCGCGGCTCACCGAAAATATCCCCGCTCCCGCCCCCGAACTCGCGTAAAGGAAATCGCCATGTCCGACATCACCGCCAAACTCGCCGACCTCGGCCTCGATCTGCCCAGGCCCGCCGCGCCCGTCGCCGCTTATGTGCCCGTCGTCGAGCATCAAGGGCTGCTCTATATTTCGGGCCAGCTGCCGTTCCGCGACGGCCAGGTCGTCACCGGCCGCCTCGGCGAGGACATGGATGTCGCCGGCGGCCAAGATGCCGCGCAGCGCGTCGCGCTGATGCTCGTCGCGCAGATCGGACAGGCGCTCGGCGGCGACTGGTCGCGGGTCGAGCGCGTGGTCAAGCTCGGCGTGTTCGTCAACAGCGCGCCGTCGTTCACCGATCAGGCGAAGGTCGCCAACGGCGCGTCGGAACTGTTCGAAATGCTGTTCGGCGAAGCCGGCCGCCACGCGCGCGCCGCGGTCGGGGTTGCGGTGCTGCCGCTCGGCGCGGCGGTGGAAGCCGACGCGATCGTCGCGGTGAAACCAGCCTAAGAACAACGGTGGCCGAATCCGACCCGCCCGCCCGCACCATTTCGCTCGGAACGGGCGTCGCCGCGATCGACGCGGCGGCGTGGGATGCGCTGCACGATGGCGGCAATCCATTTATCGGCCATGATTTTCTGTCGCTGCTCGAGCAATCGGGCAGCGTCGGGCCGGGCACCGGCTGGCAGGCGGCACCGCTGCTGGTCGAGGATGAGGGCGGGCGGCTGGTTGCCGCCGCGCCCGCCTATCTCAAGTCGCACAGCCAGGGCGAATATGTCTTCGACCATGCCTGGGCCGACGCCTGGGCGCGCGCCGGCGGCGATTATTATCCGAAGCTGCAGATCGCGGCGCCCTTCACGCCGGTGCCGGGGCCGCGGCTGCTGGCGGACACCCACGACGATGCGATCCTGCTGCTCCGCGCCGCCGAGGCGGTGGTGCGGCAGAACGGGCTGTCGTCGGCGCACGCGACCTTCGTGGCACCCGAGCAGATGGCGCTGTTCGAGGAAGCGGGCTGGCTCGTCCGCCGCGACATCCAGTTCCATTTCGCCAATGCGGGCTATCGAAGCTTCGACGATTTCCTCGCCACTTTGACCTCGATGAAGCGCAAACAATTGCGCAAGGAGCGCACGCGCGCGATCGAGGGGCTGCGGATCGAGGAACTGAGCGGCGCCGCGATCAAGCCCGAGCATTGGGACGCGATGTGGCTCTTCTATCAGGACACCGGCGCGCGCAAATGGGGCCAGCCCTATCTGACGCGCGAGGCGTTCGACCTGATGGGCGAGACGATGGCCGAGGATATCATCCTCGTCCTCGCCTTCGACGGCGACGAGCGCGCGGTGGCGGGCGCGATGCATTTCGTCGGCGCCGATACGCTTTACGGCCGCTATTGGGGCTGCCTCATCGACATCCCCTATCTGCATTTCGAGCTCTGCTATTACCGTGCGATCGACATCGCGATCGCGCGCGGCCTCAAACGCGTCGAGGCGGGCGCGCAAGGCGGCCACAAACTCGCGCGCGGCTATGGCCCGGTCGCGACCTGGTCGGCGCATTTCATCGCCGATCCGGGCTTTCGCCGCGCGGTTGCCGATTACCTCGAACAGGAACGGCAGGCCGAAGAAGTCGAAATGGAGTGGCTGGAAGGGCATATGCCCTTCAAGCGAAAGGATTAGGCGGCGAAGCGGCGCGCGGCGGGACGGCGCGCGGTTTCGTCGAGCCAGGCGCGGGCCTGACGCTGCGCTTCGGCGATTTCGTCGCGGGTCATTTCGTCGGACAGGTCGGCACGGCATTGCTGGCCTTCCTTGTTGCCGCCGAGCGCCGCGAGATTGAACCATTTATGCGCCTGGATCAGGTCGACATCGACACCGCCGGTCCCGGTGGAAAATGCGATCCCCAGATCGAAATAGGCATTGGCGTCGCCGCGCGCTGCGTCGAGCAGACGGCTTTCGATCAGATATTGGGCAGACTTCAGACTGTTAGCCATGATAACCCCCTTTGCCTCCACCCCACATGGAGACCTCGGGGCCCAAATTTGCGGCTTATGGTCAACAAAGCGTTAACGATGACCCGACTTTTTTGTGGATATCGTGAAAAACGCTTGGAAATACAACAGTTTCGACGTTAATCAGCCTACCGGAAAATTGTCGATCAGGCGCGTTTTCCCGATCCGCGCCGCAGCAAGCAGACGCGCGGGTCGGCGAAATTCGCTCAATCGCTCGAGGCTGTCGGCGTCGGCGAGCGCGACATAATCGACGCTGTCGAACCCGCCTTCGACGATCGCGGCTTCGGCCTTGGCGAGCGCTTCCGCCACATCGCCGCCGCCGGCGATCGCGCTCGCCGCCACCTTCAGCGCGTTCGGGAAGGCGGTCGCGGCGGCGCGCTGATCCTTCGACAGATAGGCGTTGCGCGACGACAGCGCGAGGCCGTCGCCGTCGCGCGCGATCGGCGCACCCAATATATCGAGCGCAAAGTCGAGGTCGCGCGCCATGCGGCGGATGATCGCGAGCTGCTGCCAATCCTTCTCGCCGAAGATCGCGACGTCGGGGCGAACCTGATTAAACAGTTTCGATACGACCGTCGCGACGCCGTCGAAATGGCCGGGCCGCGCGGCGCCACAATAGTCGGCACCCAACTCCGCCACCTCGATATGCGTCGAATGGCCGCCAGGATACATGGTCGCGACGTCGGGCGCCCACAGCAGGGCGGCGCCTTCCTCGACGAGCAGCGCGGCGTCGCGCGCCTCGTCGCGCGGATAGGCAGCATAATCCTCGTTCCGGACCGAACGTGGTCG
>JACDQN010000030.1 GCA_015657575.1 Sphingopyxis sp. | reverse complement strand
GCCGCCCCGGCGCGCCCGGCGAAAGCGAAGGCCGCGGCATCGACGCCGCCGCCTTCGCTGTCGATCCCCGCTCCCGACGACCGCATGCCGCCGCGCGCCGCTCCGCCGCCGCGCGCGTCGTCGACTGGATTGCCCGCACCGCTCTGGATGTTCGCCGGCGGCGCATTGCTGCTGCTCGCGGCCACCTTTTGGCTCGGCGGCCGCTTCGGAGGCGGGATGAGCAAGGGTGAGGTGGAGACCGTCGTTGCCGACTATATCAAGGCGAATCCGCAGATCATTCCCGAGGCGCTCGAGGCGCAGCGGAACCGCGAGATCGCAAAGGCGATCGACGCGATCCGCCCGGCGCTCGAAAAGCCCTATGCCGGTGCCTGGGCGGGCAACGCCGACGGCGATGTGACGCTTGTCGTCTTCACCGACTATGCCTGCGGCTTCTGCCGCGCGAGCGTGCCCGATGTCGACCGGCTGATCCGCGAGGACAAGCGCCTGAAGGTCGTTTTCCGCGAACTGCCGATCATCGCGCCGCAGAGCCGCGACGCCGCGATCATGGCGCTCGCCGCGGCGCGGCAGGGCAAATATGATGCCTTCCACCACGCGATGTTCGCGAGCCGCTCGCTCGACAAGGCCGCGATCGCGGCCGCTGCCGAGCGGGCGGGCGTGGTCACCGACGGCAGCGCCGATGCGACCGCGAACGAGGCGCTGTTCCAGCGCGAACTCGACAGCAATCTGAGCATCGCGACGCAGCTGCAGCTGAATGCCACGCCGACCTGGATCGTCGGCGACGAGATGGTGCAGGGGCAGATAGGCTATGATGCGCTGCGCCGCGCGATCGCCCGGGCGCGGAAGAGCTGAGAATGGCCGCGGACCCGGCGCAAACTGCCATCGCCAGGGGGGTCCGCAACCCCGAATTGATGACCGCGGCGCTGGCGCTGTTCGAGGGGCGCCTGCACGATGCCGAGCCGGTGCTGAAGGCGCATCTGAAGCGCGACCCTTTCGACGTCGCGGCGATTCGCATGCTCGCCGAACTCGCGGCGCGGATAGAGCGCTATCGCGATGCCGAGATGCTGCTCCGCCGCGCGCTCGAACTCGCGCCCGACTTCCTCGCCGCGCGCTCGAATTTGGCGACCGTGCTGCACCGCCAGGGCCGGTCGGGCGAGGCGGTTGCAGAGCTGGAAAAGCTGCAGCAGGTCGATCCGGGCAATCTGACGAATGCGAATCTGAAGGCCGCGGCGCTCGGCCGCGTCGGCGAATTCGACGAAGCGCTCGAACTCTACGAACAGGTGCTGAAGAGCTTTGGCCGGCAACCGAAGATCTGGATGTCCTATGGCCATATGCTCAAGACGGTCGGGCGCCAGGCGGACGCCGTCGCGGCCTATCGCAAGGCGCTCGAGCTCAACCCCGTCCTCGGCGAGGTCTGGTGGAGCCTCGCCAACCTCAAGACCCTGCGCTTCGACGACGCCGACCTCGCCGCGATGCAGGCCGCGCTCGATCGCGGCGATCTTTTGGTCGAGGATCGTTTTCACCTGCATTTCGCGCTGGGCAAGGCGCATGAGGACCGGCGGCAGGCCGAACCGGCCTTTGCGCATTACGAGCGGGGCAATGCGCTGCGCAAGACGATGCTCGACTATGACGCCGACCAGACGCGCGCCGCGGTCGATCATAACAAGGCGCTTTTCACGCCTGAATTCTTCGCCGCGCGCAGCGGGTTCGGTTGCACGGCGCCAGACCCGATCTTCATCGTCGGCATGCCGCGGGCGGGATCGACGCTGATCGAACAGATATTGTCGAGCCATTCGATGATCGAGGGCACGATGGAATTGCCCGACATTCCCAAATTGGCCGCGAAGGCGCGCAATATGGGCGGCATCGCGAATCTTTCTGCGCAGGACGCGCGGGCGCTGGGCGAACAATTTCTCCACGATACGCAGGTTCAGCGCAAAAGCGGCAAGCCCTTTTACATCGACAAGCTGCCGAACAACTGGCTGCACGTCGGCTTCATCCGGCTGATCCTGCCGCGCGCACGCATCATCGATGCGCGGCGGCACCCGATGGATTGCTGTTTTTCCAACTTCAAACAGCATTTCGCGCGGGGGCAGGCGTTCAGCTACAGCCTGTCCGACATGGGGCGCTATTATGCCGATTATGTCGATCTGATGGACCATTTCGACGCGGCGCTGCCGGGCCATGTCCACCGCGTGTTTCACGAGCGCGTGATCGCGGATCTGGAAACGGAGGTACGCGCAATGCTGACCTATCTCGACCTGCCGTTCGAGCAGGCTTGCCTCGATTTCCACGCCAACGACCGCGCCGTGCGGACCGCCAGCTCCGAACAGGTTCGGCGGCCGATCAACCGCGACGGCGTCGATCAATGGCGCGCTATGGAGCCTTGGCTGGGGCCGCTGGTCGATGCGCTGGGCCCGGTTCTGACGCAATATCCGGCGCGCGACTGAGCCGATTGTTGCAATTTTGTCATAGTGCGCGCGAAAGCGTGAGCGCGGGCGGTCAATTTCGCGCGGCCCGATTGACGATCACACCCAAGTTGCGACACCTTTCGCGCTGCGCTGCAAAAAAGCGGTGGGACAAATAAGGGGGTCTGTATGCGGGTTCAATTTTCGCGCCGCGCGTTGCTTCTGGCATCCTTGTCGTCGACTCTCCTGTCCTCGGGGACGGCATGGGCCCAGACGGCAACCGAAACGGGCGGCGATGACGAAATCGTCGTGACCGCCCAGAAGCGCGAAGAAAATCTGCAGGATGTTCCCATCAGCATCCAGGCGCTCGGGACGCGCAAGCTCGATCAGCTGAACGTCGCGAACTTCCAGGATTTCTCCAAGCTCTTGCCCAGCGTCTCCTTCCAGTCGAGCCAGCCGGGCGTCACGACGGTCTATATGCGCGGCGTCGCGAGCGGCGGCGACGGCAACCATTCGGGGTCGCTGCCCAGCGTCGGCGTCTATCTGGACGAACAGCCGGTGAGACGATCGGCGGCACGCTCGACGTCCATGTCTATGACATCGCGCGCATCGAATCGCTCGCCGGGCCGCAGGGCACGCTGTACGGGGCCTCGTCGCAGGCGGGCACGATCCGCATCATCACCAACAAGCCCGACACCAGCGGGTTCGAGGGCCGGGTCGACGGCGAGCTCAACAGCATCAAGAAGGGCGGCATGGGCGGCCGGCTCGAAGGCATGATCAACGCGCCGATCAGCGAGATGGCGGCGGTGCGTTTCGTCGGCTGGTATCAGAAGGATGCCGGATATATCGACAATGTGCCCGGCACGCGGTCGTTCTGCGCCGCCGTCGACGACGGCAACGGCGGCCTCACCTGCGGACCGGGCGGGATTTCGGTCAACAACTCGGCGTTCGTCAAAAAGAATTTCAACGACGCCGAAATCTATGGCGGCCGCGCCGCGCTGAAGGTCGATCTCGACGACAATTGGACCGTCACGCCGACCGTCCTGTACCAGAAGCAGAAGAGCAACGGCACCTTTTCGCAGGATCCGCGCGTCGGCGATCTGCAGACGCAGCGCTTTTATCCCGATGCGCGCACCGACAAATTCATCCAGGCGGCCCTGACGATCGAAGGCAAGGTCGGCAATTTCGACGTGACCTATGCCGGCGCCTATCTCGACCGCAAGGCGTATCAGATCAACGATTACACCGACTATGCCGAGGCTTATGACGCGCTCTATGCCGACTATGGCGGGCTGGCCGGCTATTTCTATATTCAGGACAATGCGGGCAACACGATCGACCCGCGGCAGTTCATCATCGGCACCGACCATTTTCGCAAGCTGAGCCAGGAACTGCGCGTGTCGTCGCCGCAGGACGAGCGGTTCCGGGTCGTGGCGGGGCTGTTCTATCAGCGGCAAAGCAACCGGATTTTCCAGGATTATCAGATTCCCGGCCTCGGCGACGATGTATCGGTCAACGGCCGGCCGGGGACGCTGTGGCTGACTCTCCAGAAGCGCGTCGACCGCGACTATGCCGCCTTTGGCGAAGCGAGTTTCGACATCACGCCGACGATCACGCTGACCGGCGGGGGGCGCTATTACAAGTTCGACAACAGCCTGATCGGCTTCTTCGGCTTCGGCCGCAATCCCGGCAACGGGTTCGAAGATTCGCCGCCCAACGCCGCCGGCAGCAACCGGACGGGCGTCGCCCAATGTTTCACGACCGCGGGCGAGCGCCTGTACGACCGCGATACGGATAGCTACAGCAGTTCGCGCCAGCTTTTGCCGGCGGCCGTGCCCGGCGGGCCCTGCACCAACCTCGCCGATTATGTGGACGGCCAGCTGGTACCGAGGCGGACGAAAGATTCGGGCTTCACGCACCGGCTCAACCTGACGTGGAAGCCGAACGACGATCTGATGCTCTATGGCACCTGGTCGCGCGGCTTTCGACCCGGCGGGATCAACCGTCGCTCGACGATCGCGCCCTATGACGCCGACTTCCTGACCAATTACGAGGTCGGTTTCAAGTCGACGCTCGCCGACGGAATGGTCCGCTTCAACGCCGCCATCTATCAGCAGGAATGGAAGCGATTCCAGTTCTCGTTCCTTGGCGAGAACAGCTTCACCGAAATCCACAACGGGCCGAACGCGCGCATCCGCGGGATCGAGGCCGATGTGAACATCCGGCCGACGCAGGGGCTGACGATCGCAGCCGCGGCCTCCTACACCGACGCCAAGACCAAGAATAATCTCTGCGCGATCGACGATCCGACCTATCAATGTACCGATGCCGGCAACTCGATCGCCGCGGACAAAGGAACACGGCTGCCGGTGACGCCGAAATTCAACGGCAATGCGACGGTGCGTTACCAGTTCCCGGTCGGTCCGGGCGAGATGCACCTGCAATCGGTGATCGCGCATCGCAGTTCGGCGACCCCCGACATCCGCGTCGCCACCGCGAACGCGCTGGGGCGGATCGAGGGATCGACGACGGTCGACTTCGCGCTTGGTTTCGAATGGAGCCGCTACAGTTTCGAACTGTTCCTGCAAAACGCCTTCGACGAGCGCGCGCAGTTGGCGCGCTATTCGAACTGCGGCCAGTGCGATGGCCGGCCGCAGGTACTGGTGAGCCAGCCCCAGACCGTCGGGGCGCGCCTGGGCGCCAAGTTCTGATCGGGTGACCAATACCGGAGCCAGCAGCGAAAGGCCGGGCCAAAAGCTCGGCCTTTTGATGTGCATTGCGCTTGGGATGGGCAATATGATCGGGTCGGGGGTGTTCCTGCTCCCGCGCGATCTGGCCCCCCTGGGGTGGAATGCGGTCATCGGCTGGCTGGTGTCGATCGGGGGGACGCTGTGCCTTGCGGTCGTGTTTGCGCGGCTCGCGAAGCGGCTGCCCGAAGGGTGCGCGGCCTTCACTTATGGCGCGGCGGCCTTCGGTCCCAGCACCGGTTTTATCGTCGCGTGGAGTTACTGGATCAGCTGCTGGACGGTGGTCGCGACGCTTGCGGTCGCAGCGATCAGCAACATGTCGATTCTGATGCCGTGGCTCGCGGACCAGGGCGCCTTGCCCGCCTATATTGCGATCGGCTGCATCTGGTTCTTCACCCTCGTCAACCTGTTCGGCGTCCGCCGCGCGGGCGGGGCGCAGCTGCTGACCCTCGGGCTCAAGCTGATCCCCGTCGTCGGCGCCGTCATCGTCGGGGTCTGGGCGCTTGGTAGCGGCGCAGCGCCGCCGCCGACGATGGCGGGGACCGAACCGGTCAGCCTGTCGGGTGTCAGCACCGCGGCGACGCTGACGCTGTTCGCGCTGCTCGGTTTCGAAAGCGCCTGCGTCGTCAGCGACCGGGTCAAGGATCCCGAGCGCACGATCCCGCGCGCGACGGTGATCGCGGCGGCGGCGGTCGGCCTCCTCTATCTGCTGTCGTGCACGATGGTGACGCTGCTGGTGCCGCTCGACGTGCTGCACCGGTCGAACGCCGCCTATGCGACCTTTTTCGGGCGCTCGTCAGTCCCGCTGCGGGGGACATTGTGGCGCTCTTCGCGGCGATCGCGGCGCTGGGCGCGCTCAACGGGTTCGTGCTGTTGCAGGGCGACATTCCACGCGACCTTGCGCATCGCCGGCTGCTTCCGGCCGCCCTCGCCCGCGACAATAAATTCGCGTCGCCCTG
>JACDQN010000275.1 GCA_015657575.1 Sphingopyxis sp. | reverse complement strand
CCCAGCGATCGGCCGGCAATTGCCGCAGAAAGCGGGCCGCGCCGGGGATTTCGACGATGCCGTCGGCCGCATCGATTTCCGCCCGGGTGATCGCCTCGGCCTCGATCCGTGGGTCGATACCGGCCGGGGCGAATTTCGTGACGGTTTCGATCGCCCGAACGCCGTGAATCGCCGCAAGGATCGCGGCGACGTCGAGCCCATGCCGCTGCGCCCAGTCCGACCAGATGCGGTTCGCGACGGCGATACTGTCCAGAATCGTTCCGTCCATGTCGAACAGGAAAGCGGAGAATCCCCGGCCGTAAAATGGTTCGCGATGCATCGTTCCGCCCTTTCGCACTCGCCGCGTCCGTAACCGGCAGCACGGCGAGGCGATAGAGCCGATCGTCCCGAACTTGTCCGGCGCTTACATGCGATAGCCGCCCGACACCTCGATATTCTCACCCGTCACCCAGCCGAGCTGGTCGGAGAGCAAGGCCGAAATGACGCGGCCGAGATCGACCGGTTCGCCGAGGCGTTTAAGCGCCGTTTCGGCGACGAGCGGCGGAATCACTTCGGGAAAGCGGCTGAAGCCGTCGTTGCCGAGCCGGGTCCGCGTGGGTCCGGGAGCGACCGAATTGACTCGGATGCCGCGCGGCGCCAGTTCCTTCGCCATATAGCGCGTCAGCGTCGTCATCGCGCCCTTCATCGCGGCATAGGCGGAAAAGCCGACCGAGACGCTGGTCGGCAGCGTCGCCGAACTCGTGATATTGACGATCGCGCCGCCGTCGGCGATCTGCGGCAGCAGCCCCTGCGCCATGAAATAATGGCCCTTGAAGAGGACGCGGTTCATTTCGTCGAACGCCTCCTCCTTGGTCTCCGCGAACGAGGCCATCGTCGACATGCCGGCATTGTTCGACAGATAGTCGAAGGTTTCGCGGTCGAAATCGCTGCGCAGCGTCGCCGCTACATCGGCCTGGAATTTCGCGATGCTGTCCATCGAATTGAGGTCGAGGTGGAACGGAACGACCTTGACCCCCAGCTTGCCCGCTTCCTCGACCAGCTTCATCGCGCCGGGGCGGTTGTTGCGATAGGAGCCGATGACGTGAATGCCGCGCGCGGCAAGCTGCAGCGCCGTTCCATAACCGATTCCGGAGCTGAATCCGGTGATCACGGCGATCTTTCCCGCATCCTTGGCGGCAGCCTTTGCAGCGCCCTCCGCGGCGTCGGCGGGCTTCGCGCCGAGCGCCCCCGCGGCGGCGATCGCGCCCATGCCCATACCCATCATCACGGCTCGACGTTCCATCGCTCATCTCCTCGACATTGTCCGATGGAGCGATTTCACATCAAAGGAGACGTACGAACAATAATTCAAAGTCTCAAAAACATTATCGATCAGCCAAAAACCGCCTGCGCCCGGACCTGTTCCTCGCGCGCCGCGATGTCGGCAGCGATCGTGCGGCTCGCCAGCCAATAGTTGATCGACGCCAGCGCCTTGGCGGTCACCACGATGCACAGCGCCCATCGGAGCGATTCGATCCCGACCGACGGTTCGAGCGCGTCGCTGATCAGCCCGATGACCTGCGGCCCGAGGCCGGCCCCGATCAGGTTCGTCACCAGCATCAATATCGCCGCGGCCAGCGCGCGCGTACGCGGTTCGGCGAGCAGTTGCACGCTGGCGAAGACGGGCGAGAGATAGGCGTAGTTGAGGATGCTCGGGATCGCGAACAGCAGGAAAGCGAGCTGCGGGTCGCCGACCATGAAGACGCTGTAATAGAAGGGCGTCGCCACCAGCATCGCGAAGGCGGGCACCAGCGTGTACCAAGCCTTGTTCCGGTTCCCGAGATATTCGGAAATCCAGCCGCCCGCGAGCACCCCGACCGCGCCCGAGATCCCGACGACCAGCCCGAGCGACAGACCGATTTCGGCGGTGCCGAGGCCGTGCGAGCGGATGAAGAAGCTCGGCGCCCATTGCAGGATCGCATAGCCGCCGATCGCGTTGAACGAGGTCGCGACCAGGATGTTGCGATAGCTCGGCACCGCCCACAGCTCGCGCAGCGCCTGCCAGGTCGAGAGCGCGACCTTCGGCGGCGGCGTCGCGCGCTCGGGCTCCCTGATCGTCAGCCAGGTCAGCAGCGCGAGCGCGACCCCGGGGATGCCGACGACCATGAACGCCTGACGCCAGCCGAAATGCTGGTTGACCCAGCCTCCCGCGGCGAGGCCGATCAGGATACCGACCGGAAGTCCCAGCGAATAGACGGCGATCGCGCGCACGCGCCAGCGACTGGGAAAAATGTCGGTGAGCATCGAGTGCGCCGGCGGCGTACATCCGGCCTCGCCGATCGCCACCGCGGTGCGCGCGGCGAGCAGTTGCGGGAATGTCTTCGCAAGCCCGCAGGCCGCGGTCATCGCACTCCACAGCGCCAGGCTTCCGACGATGACATTGCGCCGCGACCAGCGATCGGCGAGCCGCGCCAGCGGGATACCGAAAACGGCATAGAAGAAGGCGAAGGTGATGCCGGTCAGAAAGCCGAGCTGGGTGTCGTTGAGCTGAAGATCGGTCTTGATGCCCTGCATCAGGATCGAGATGATCTGGCGGTCGATATAGTTGAAGACGTTGATCAGAAAGAGAATGGCCAGCGTGTACCAGGCATAGAGCGAAACCGGCTTGTCTTCCTTGTTGATGGTTTCAGCGGACATCACGGCCTCCTTTGCTTCGATCGCTCGCCCTTGCGGGTCTCGCCCGCGGCGCTCCCATTCGCCGCGGGCCGAACGATCATCCGGGTGATTTTGGCGGGGCGGCAAGGCCTCCGATGATCAGTCTCGAGACCGTCTGCACGTAGCGGTCGATCAGGGGGCGATCGAGCGACCCGTTGCCGAGCACGACGCGCCGCGCCTCGACCGACGAGAAGATATGCGCGCAGGCGCCATCGAGCGCGAAGTTGACGAGTGCGATCTCGACAGGCTGAAACTCGCCGCGCCGGATCCCTTCTTCGATGATCGTGCGGCGAGCGCTGGCAACAGGCCCCTGAAAATATTGCCCGATCTTCGTCGATGCCTCGGGCGACCCCTCGCGGATCAGTTTCTGAAGCAAGCGGTGGAGATAGGGGCGTGCGAAATAGGCTTCGATCATGCCCTTGATATGGATTTCGATCTTCTCGGTCGGCGTCAGGTCGGCCGCCAGCAGGCGCTCCAGCCCCGTCAGCGCGCGCTGCGAATCCGATTCCGCCAGCGCGAGCATCAATCCTTCGCGGTTGCCGAAATAATAGCTGACCAGCGCGACGTTGGTGCCCGCGCGCTGCGAGATTTCCGCCAGCGAAATTTCGAGCAGTCCCTGTTCGATCATCAGCTCGCGCGTCGCCTCGATAATGCGCTGCGCCGTCGCCTGCCCCTTGCCTTCGGCCTTCATGCCGTTCGCGTCATTCTTCATCGTCGCTTGCCCCTTGGCGAATCCGGTCGGATTGCTCGCCAAGCAAAGGCGCCAAACGGCTGGCTGAATCAAGAGCGGGCGAAAAGCGGACGGGGTGATCCATGGCGAAATAGGCACCCTCGCTCGGATGCTCCTGCCGCCGGAAGAAGCCGGTGGCCGCGAGATGCGGGTCGGTCATGATGTCGGCGAGATCACGCACCGGCTGTGCCGGGATCTGCGCGGCGTGACAGCGCGCGAGCAGTTCGGCGGTCGTGAAGCCGGGGGTCAGCCGCGCCATCTCCTGATAGAGAAGCGCAAGGTTGACGGTGCGCAGCTTGCGCGTCGCAAAGCGCTCGTCATCGAGAAATTCGGGTTTGCCCAGCAGCGCGAAGACGCGTGGCCAAGCGTCGTCGCTGTACGCCACGATGCTGATATAGCCATCGCTGGTCGGGAAAGGCTGGCGGTCGGGGTCGAGCTGACGGAAATAGCCGACCGGCGCATTGGGCGGATCAAAGGTCAGCCCGGCCAGATGCTCGAGATACATGAAATGGGTGAAGGCCTCGAACATCGGCACTTCGACCTTCTGCCCCTCGCCCGTGCGCAGCTTGTGGATGATCGCCGCGAGCACCGCATAGGCCGCGTGCAGCCCCGCGACCTTGTCGGCGATCAGCGACGGCAGGTACCGCGCACGCGGATTGCCGTCGACGCGCGGCAGCAACGTCGCCGCGCCCGTCGCGGCCTGGATGACATCATCATAGGCCTGCAGATCGGCATAAGGGCCGTCCTGCCCGAAGCCGACGCAATGCGCGTAGATGATATTCGGATTGATCGCCTTCACGGCCTCATAGTCGAGCCCCAGTCGCTCGACCGCCTTGCCGCGGACATTGACGACGAAGACATCGGCATCGGCGAGCAGGGCCTTCATCGTCGCAAGGTCCGCGTCGGCCTTCAGGTCGAGCGCGATCGACTGCTTGCCGCGGTTGATCGCCATGAAGCCGGGGCTCATCCCCGGGGTCGCGACCGCCTTGCCCGACCAGCGAAAGCTGTCGCCGGCGCCGGGCGTCTCGACCTTGATCACCTCGGCGCCGAGTTCGGCGAGGATGTGCGTGCAATAGGGGCCGAAGACGACGCTGGTCAGGTCGACGACCTTGACTCCGCCGAGCATCGGCTTGCCGTCGGCGGCGCCGATCATGCGCCGGTCCATTCGGGTTTACGCTTCTCGGCAAAGGCGGTGACGCCTTCGCGAAAATCCTTCGTGCGCGCCAAGCGGCCGAAGATGCGGTTGTTCGCCGCCATCGCCTCTTCGAGCGATTCGAGTTCCTCGAGACGGTTGAGCGCCTCCTTCGACGCGCGGATCGCCGAGGGTGAATTTTCGAGCAGCTGCCCAGCCAGCTCGCGCGCAGCGGCCATGGCGCCGCCATCGTCGCAGCGCCGGTTGATGACGCCGAGCGCCAGCGCCTCGTCGACCCCGAAGTGCCGGCCGGTGAGGATGAGTTCCATCGCCGCCTTGCGCCCGATCTGGCGCGTGAGCCGCTGCACGCCGCCCGCCGCGGCATAGAGCCCGACGCGCACCTCGGGCAGCGCAAAGCGCGACTTTTCCTCGGCGACCGCGAGGTCTGCCGCCAGCACGATCTCCAGCCCGCCCCCCATCGCGACGCCGTTGACCGCGGCGATGATCGGCTTGGTGCGGTCGAAGCGTCCACAGAGCCCGGCGAAACCTGTCGGCGGCTGCGCCATGTCGCCGCCTTTTGCGGTGATTTTCAGGTCGTTGCCGCTGCAAAAGGCGCGGTCCCCTGCCCCGGTCACGATGCCGACCCACAGGTCGGGGTCGCGCTCGAACTCGTCCCATATTTCGTGGAGCTGGAAATGCACGGCGCTGTGCAGCGCGTTCATCGCGTCGGGGCGGTTGAAAGTAACTTCGAGGATATGACCGTCGCGTTCGACGATGACATCGTCGAACCGCCGTGTCCCGAGGCCGCCCTTCGGCGCGGGTTCGCAGAGGCGGCTTCCCGCTTCGATGAAGTTCACGCCCTTTTCGTGGACGATGCGGACGCGCCGCCCGATCGCGTCGCCCTCCGACAGGGTCAGCAAGGTCGCACGATGACCGGTACGCGCGCGGGCGATGATGCGCCCCTTGTCGTTCGACGCGACGACATAGCCGCGCGACGGGCGCCCCTTCTTCCAGGTCACGGTATAGCTGTCGATCGTCGCCTCGGTGGTCTCCGACAGCAACGGCGGCGCAGGAACCGCATCGATTTCGGCCTGCCGCCCGTCGCCGGGCTTCGGCCGCCATGCTTCGGGCGGCACAGCCGAATATACACCCACCGCCTCCTTGGACAGGAAGCCCCCATTGGCGAGGACGAGCCCGAAATCTTCCGGTGCAGCGCGCAGCCGCTCCACCATCGTCGCGATGGCGTGCATCGAATAATTATTGCCTGCGCCGCCGAAGAAGGGGAGCCCCCCGGTCACGGTGCAGGACGTGGTCCGCCAGTCGACACCAAGCGCTTCGGCCGCCAGCAGCACCGCGCAGGGGAAGCAGCTGTAGAGGTCGAAATGCCCGATATCGCCCGCGCTCTTGCCCGCCATTTCGAGCGCGCCCTCGAGCGCCGTCTCCATCGCGCGCGAGCGCGACAGGTCGGCCCGCTCGCTGACGAGCCGGTCCTTGATCGCAGAATAGCCGTGGAGGAAGATCCATTTGCAGGGATCGATGCTGGCGCGCCGCGCCGCCTCGACCGAGGTCAGGACCAGCGCCGCGCCCTGGTTCACCGCATCCTGCGCGACATGCCATTTGAAATAGGGGTCGGCGATCGGATAATTGGCGTCGCTCGGAGTCGCGAGGAAATCGCGCGAGCGCGCCTCGGGAAATTGCGCATAGGGGTTCGTCGCCGCGACGGCGGAAAACCCCTCCCACAACTCGGACATCAGCGCGACATGCGTCGCCTTGTCGAGCCCCAGCCGCGCGCGCAGCGCCTGTTCGAACACCGGATAGGTCTGCGTCGCGCGCCGAGCCCGTTGGCGATCTCATGCTCGGACAGCAGGACGGGACCGAGGCCGCGGTCTTCCCATGGCCCGTCGACGCTGTACGACCAGTCGAGCTTCACCCGCCCCTTGCGCGCCTGCTTCATCGTCGCGATGGCCTCCGAGCCCGCAACGAGCACCGCATCGACGTCGCCGGCGAAGATCGCCTCGGCCGCCTCGTTCACCAGCACCTGCGGCTGGTCGCCGCCGACCATCGAATAAATGCCCTGCGCCCCCTCGATACCAAGCTCTGCCGCCAGCGTGGCGGGCGGATTAGCGCAGCGTCCGAACGGATGAACGATGCCCGCGACCGAGTCGGCGTTGACCCGGACGACGGCCACCCCGTCGATCAATTTCGTCAGCGCGGCAGCGGCGCCGCTGTCGGCCAGCGCCCGCTGCGCCGCCTCGACCTGAAGCGTCAGCGGACTCGGCGCTGCCGCGACATCGATACCGTCCCAATGGCGCACGACTTGCCCCACACCGACGATAATCGGGGTTTGCGGATCGATTTCCGCCATCGCGCCATCCCTCCCATCTTGACGTAATTTAAACGCTCATTTATTTGTGTTTTAAACACGCATTTAAAACGAGTCAATCGGTCGGAGAGGGCAGAATGGATTTTGATCGCGATTACCGGATGCTGGTCGACGGCGATCTCGTCGCGGGTAGCGGACTCGACGTCATCAACCCCGCGACCGGGGCGGTCTTCGCATCGGCGCCGGATTGCGACGAAGCGCTGCTCGACCGTGCGGTCGCAGCGGGGCAGCGCGCCTTTCGGACGTGGGGCGCGACGCCGATTGCGGAGCGGCAGGCGTTGCTGCGCCGGGCGGCCGACCTGATCGAGGCGCAGGCCGAACCGCTCGCGCGCCTCTTCACCCGCGAACAGGGCCGCCCGAATCCAGGCGCGCTCGGCGAGATCGCGATCGGCGTGCAGTGGCTGCGTGCCTATGCCGACATGAACCCGCCGGTCCACATCGTCGACCAGGGCGACGGCCAGCGCGTCGAAACCCGCTACGTCCCGCTCGGCGTGGTGTGCGCGATTTCGCCGTGGAACTTCCCGGTCAACCTGTCGCTGTGGAAGATCGCACCCGCGCTCGCCGCTGGGAACGCGATCATCCTCAAACCATCGCCCTTCACGCCGCTCTGCATGCTCAAGATCGGCGAGATATTGAAGGATGTCTTTCCGGCTGGCGTGCTCAACATCATCTCGGGCGGCGACGCCTTGGGCCCGCTGATGACCGCGCATCCCGGCTTCGCCAAGATCAGCTTCACCGGATCGACCGCGACCGGCAAACGCGTGATGGAAAGCGCCGCGAAGGACCTCAAGCGGCTGACGCTCGAGCTCGGGGGGAACGACGCCGCGATCATCCTGCCCGACACCGACCTCGACCGGGCGGCGCAGAAGATTTTCTTCGGCGCCTTCTTCAACAGCGCGCAGATCTGCATCGCGACCAAGCGGCTCTATGTGCATGAGGATATCTACGACGATCTTTTGGGCCGCCTTGCGACGCTCGCGCAGACGGTGAAACTCGGCGACGGCAGCGAGCAGGGAACCGTCCTCGGCCCGATCCAGAACCGGCGCCAGTACGAACGCGTCAAGGCGCTGATCGATGATGCCAAGGCCGAGGGGCTGACGCTGATCGAGGGGCCGGCGGGCCCCGAAGGCGGCTATTTCATCCCGATAACGATCGTCGACAACCCACCCGAGGACTCGCGCGTCGTGCAGGAGGAAGCTTTTGGCCCCGTGCTGCCGATGATGCGCTTCAGCGACATCGACGAGGTGATCGACCGCGCCAATGCCAGCGATTACGGCCTCGCGGGATCGGTCTGGTCAGGCGACGTCGATCGGGCGATCGAGGTCGCGCGCCGGCTCGAGACCGGAACGGTCTGGATCAACAACAATCTGGGCCTGCGCGCCGACACGCCCTTCGCCGGGCGCAAGCAGAGCGGTTTCGGCGTCGAGAACGGCATCGAGGGGCTGCTCGAATATATGGCGCCCCAAAGCCTGTATGTCCCGGTTCCCAAGCGCTAAACTTGGCGTCAGACCAAGGATCGCAGATATATCTATTGATATTAGTTATAAGTCTGTTCTAGCGTTGCGCGGAGAGTTGCTGCCTCGCGAAGGACGGCGCCCAGGGAGGATGTAATGGCTCAGACATTGCCGGCAGTGATCGCCTGGTGGGCGCGGATGCGCCCCGACCAGCCAGCCGTTGTCATGGACGGCGAAGCCCTCACCTATCGCGCCTATCGCGACTGGTCCGACCGGATCGCGGCGATGCTGCTGAAAGACGGGCTGCAGCCGGGCGACCGCGTCGGCATCTGCGCGACGAACAGCCTCGCCTATATCGCGCTGCTGCTCGGCACGATCCGCGCGGGCGGGATCGCGAGCCCGATCAACTTCCGCTACACGCCCCGCGAGATCGCCGAGCTGGTCGAGACGACCGAACCGCGCTTCACCTTCGCATCCGCCGAATTCGCCGCGCGCGTCGCAGAAGCGGGGATCACCCCGCGCGACATCGGCGAGATCGAAAAGCTGCGCCACGGCGAGCGCGTCATCCCCGCGCACGATCCCGACCCCGATGCACGCGTCGTGATCATCGCGACGTCGGGATCGACCGCCAAGCCCAAGGGCGTCGTCTTCACCAACCGGTCGATGACCGCCTATGTATCGAGCTGGTCGATCGAGGAAACCGTCTCCTCGGCGGGCTCGCGCGTCATCTGCCTCGCGCCGCTCAACACCTCGGCGGGTTTCGTCCAGCTGATGCATTATACGGTGCAGGGCTGCACCATCTATCTGGAGGCGCAGTTCGATCCGCTGCGCGCGCTGCGCCTGATCGAACAGGAGCGTATCAACTGCTTCGGTGCGGTCCCCTCCTTCTTCGAATTCATCGCCGCGCTTCCCGAATTTGCCGGGGCCGACCTGTCCTCGCTCCGGTTGGCGTCGGTCGGCGGCGCGCGGGTGAGCCGCCAATTGCTCGAAGCCTATAAGAGCAAGGGCGTAATCATCCGGCAGATATACGGCCAGACCGAGATCGGCGGCACCGCGACGATGATGCCCGAGCATATGGCGCTCGACGCGCCCGAGAAATGCGGCTGGGGCGCGGTCTTCATGGACGTGCGCGTCGTGCGGCCCGACGGCAGCGACTGCGACCCGCACGAAGAAGGCGAGATCATCATGCGCTCGCCGGGGATGATGCTCGAATATTGGCGCAATCCCGAGGAAACCGCGAAGACCATCCGCAACGGCTGGCTCCATTCGGGCGATATCGGCAAGCTCGACGAACAGGGCCTGCTGACCTTCGTCGACCGGATGAAGGACCTGATCATTTCGGGCGGGCTCAACATCTCGGCCGCCGAGGTCGAGCGGGTGGTGTGCGAATATGACGGCGTCGTCGAGGCCCTCGCGATCGCCGCCCCCGACGACAAGTTCGGCGAGACACCACTCGTCGTCTATCACGGCCCGCGCGAAATCGACGTCGCCGGGCTGGTCGATTACTGCAACACCAATCTAGCCAACTACAAGGTGCCGCGCTTCATCGTCTATTCGCCCGAGCCGCTGCCGCGGCTCGCAACGGGCAAGCTGTCAAAGCCCGCGGTGCGCCAGATGTACGCCGACGCGCACAAGCAACTCGAACGCGTGCGCTGAACCCTCGGACAATATTCAGATCATCAGGGGAGAAACGGGATGAGCCGGCTCGACGGTGCCGACAGGCCATATTGGGAAGCGCTGGCCGATGGCCGGCTGCTACTTCCGCGCTGCGACGATTGCGGGCACTGGCTGTGGCCCGCGGGCCATCGCTGCGGCGCCTGCGGCCATCTCGGCATGCGCTGGGAAGAACGGCCGATGGCCGCGACGATCTTCACCTGGACGCGCACCTGGCACCCGTTCGACGGTACCCAGTCGCTCGAGGTTCCCTTCACGACGGTGCTCGCCGAAATCGACGACTGCGGCATCCGCCTGCTCGGGCTGCTCGACGACCCCGATCGCGTCGATCCGCGGATTGGCGAACCGATCAGCGGCCGTCCCGGCCACACGATGAACGAGGGCGATGCAATCCCGACCATCCTTTGGAGCCGCACGTCATGAACCGCGCCCTTTACGGAACCACCGCCGTCGCCGGAGTCGGCATCCGCCAGTATAAGCGCGGCAAGTCGCCGCTTCCCGAGCGCAGCCTGCTCGTCGAGGCGATCCTCGCGGCCTGCGAGGAGGCGGGCTTCGACCCGGCCGACATCGACGGCTTCGTCTCCTATGGCGACGACAAGAACGAGCCAGTGCGGTTGATGCCCGAGCTCGGACCAAGGAACTGCGCCTGTCGACCACCGTCTGGGGCGGCGGCGGCGGCGGCATCGCCGCGACCTTCGGGCTTGCCGCGGGCGCGATCCTGACCGGTCAGGCCAAGGCGGTCGTGATCTTCCGCGCGCTCGTCGAGGGCAACAGCGGGCGCATGTCGAAAGCGGTGATGGCGCACCACCTCAACGATCATATGATCGCCTCGGGCGCGGTCAGCCCGGCGCAATATTGCGCGATGCGCGCGATGCGCCTGTTCGAATATCATGGCGTGCCGCGCAAACTGGTCCACGAGCTCGTGCGCGCCTCCTATCACCACGGCACCCGCAACCCCGAAGCGGTCGCCTATGGCCAGACCTTCGACGTCGATGCGATCGACAGCTCGCGCTGGATCTCGGAGCCGTTTCACCTGCTCGACTGCAGCCGCGAGAATGACGGCGCCGTCGCGGTGCTGCTGGTCGCGGCCGACCACGCCCGCGATCTCGCCAAGCCGCCGGTCTACCTGCTGGGCGCGGCGGGCGGCGCCGAGGCCGGCTGGGGCGACCTGCTCGAAAACGACCGGGCCGATCTCTACCCGACCGCCGGTTTCCGTCCGGTCGCGCGCCAGCTCTATGCCGACACCGGACTCGGCCCCGCCGACATCGATGTCGTCCAATTATACGAGAATTTCGACGCGCAGGGCATTATGTCGCTGATCGATCATGGTTTCTGCACCTATGAGAGCGCGGTCGACGTGATCCGCTTCGAAAATCTGATCGCCGAGGGCGGCAAGGTGCCGATCAACACCGCGGGGGGCAATCTGGCGCAGGGCTTCATCCACGGATCGGGGCTGCTGATCGAAACGGTGCGCCAGCTGCGCGGCGAAAGCCCCAACCCGGTCGCGGGCGCGCGCACCTGCCTGCTTGCCGGCGGCCCCGGGGCGCCGATCGTCAGCTCGGCGATCTTCGCGAACGAAGTGCTTTAGGTCGGGGCGGGAGGTCCGGGCGGGTGGGGCGGGCCAACCGGCTCCGCTGTCCGCCCACCCCTATTCGGCGGCCTCGGGTTGTAGCCGAGCGAAGCGCTCGACATGATGGTCGACCGTGCCGAGTTCGCCCTCGATCACCGTCGCGCGCTTGAAATAATGGCCGATGGCAAGTTCGTCGGTCATCCCCATCCCGCCGTGCAGTTGCACGGCATTCTGCCCGACGAAGCGGCAGGCCTCGGCAACCGTGACCTTCGCGACCGACGCCGCGCGGGCACGCTCCGCCGCGGGGGCGTCGAGCTTGAGCGTCGCGAGATAGACCGCAGAGGTCGCCATCTCGACCTGCATGAACATGTCGACCATCCGGTGCTGCAGCACCTGAAAGTTCGAAATCGGCTGGCCGAACTGCTGGCGGCTCTGCGTATAGGCGATCGTGTCCTGCAGCAGCCGGCGCATGATGCCGACCGCCTCGGCCCCCATCGCGGCGATGGTCGCGTCGCCGACGCGTTCGAGCAGCGGCAGCGCGGCGCCTTCCGCACCGAGCAGCGCATCGGCATCGAGGCGCACATCGGCGAACTCCACATCGGCCGCCCGCCGCCCGTCGATCGTCGGATAGGCAAACAGCGTGACACCCGGCGCGTCGGGCGCGACGAGAAACAGCGACACGCCGCCTTCCGTGCGCGCGCTGACGATCAGATGTGTCGCCCAAGGCGCGGCGATGACGACCGACTTGCGCCCACTCAGCACCCACTCCTCGCCCTTCCGCTCCGCGCGCGTCTCCTGTGGCGCCCATTCATAGCGCGTCCCGGGTTCGGCCCAGCCGAGCGCAAGTCGGACATCGCCGGCGACGATTCCGTCCAGAAGCGCATCGGCGGTCGGGCCGCCGGAGGCACGGAGCAGCGCCGCTCCGGTGACGACCGTCTCGAGATAGGGTTCGAGGACCAGCGCTTCGCCGAGTTCCTCCATCACCACCATCAGGTCGACCGGATCGGGCGCGGTCTCGCCGCCCAAGCTCAATATGCCGAGCCGGTCTGCGAAGGCGCTCCACGTGTCCGCATCCCAACCGCTTTCGCCGCGGCTCGCGCGCGCCGGTGGTCGAAGCCGTAGTGGCTGCGCAGATAGCCGCGCAGGCTGTCGCGCAGCAGCTGCTGTTCTTCGGTGAAGGTAAAATCCATCGTCAGGCTCCGGAAGGAAGGGTGGTGCGGCGCGGGCTCACAGGCCGAGCCCCTTGGCGAGAATGTTGCGCTGGATCTCGTTCGATCCCGCGTAGATGGTTCCGGCCCGCTCGTTGAGATAGCGCAGCGGAGCGATCGCCGCGAAGCGCGGCCCGGCGTATTCCGACGCATTGTGAGGAAAGGACACGGCGCCACCGGGGCAGGCGGCCTGGGGCTGATAGGCAATGCCGTAACGCCCCGCGACGATGAGCCCCAGTTCGGTCATATGCTGCTGAAGCTCGGTGCCCATGATCTTCATCACCGAGGCCGACATGCCCGGCGATCCTTCGGCGCTCATCGCCCTGAATTCATAGGTTTCGAACGCCGCCACCCGGATACGCGCGCGGGCGAGCCGCTGCGCGAAGCTGCTGTCGTTCGCCAGCGTTCCGCCCTCGTCGCCGGGCACCTCGCGCGCGGCGGCTTCGATCGCGTCGAGCCGGGCCTGCAACTCGGGCGCATAGGCAGTCCCGCCGCGTTCGAATTCGAGCAGATATTTGGCGACCGTCCAGCCATCGTTGATCGCACCGACGACATTCGCCTGCGGCACGCGCACCGCATCGAGGAATATCTCGTTCTGGATATGCTCGCCCGACGGCGAGATGATCGGGCGGACCGACACGCCGGGGCTGGTCATGTCGATCAGCAGGAAGGTGATGCCCAGTTGCGGACGCGCGAGCCGCGCGGTGCGGACGAGGAAGAAGCCCCAGTTCGCGACATCGGCATGGGTGTTCCAGATCTTCTGCCCCGACACGACCAGATCGTCGCCGTCGTCGTCGGCGCGCATCTGGAGCGCGGCCAGATCAGACCCCGCCCCCGGCTCCGAATAGCCCTGGCACCAGAAATGTTCGCCGCTCAGCATCCGCGGCAGGAAATAGGCCTTTTGCTCGGCGGTCCCATGCCCGATGATCGCGGGGCCGCACATCTGGATGCCCATGGGCGACACCGGGGGAGCACCGGCCGCGACGCGCTCGCGCGCATAGATATAACGCTGCGCGACGCTCCATCCCGCGCCGCCATATTCGGTCGGCCAGGCAGGCGCCGCCCACCCCTTCGCATGCAATATCTTCTGCCAGGCCAGCGAACGCTCGTGCTCGCCATAAACGCTCGTCATCAGCCGCCCTGCTTCGCGGATTTCATCGGTCAGATGCGCGTCAAGGAAGGCGCGCACCTCGTCGCGAAAAGCCAGTTCCTCGTCGGTCCAGTCGAGGTTCACGACGCGCGGCTCCGCATCTGTTTGCGGGTCGCTTGCAAGGCTGACGGCATCCTTCTTCCCCTCCAGCTCATGCGGCTGTTTACAATTTAACGTTATTAGATATTCTCGCCGCGACAATGATTTTTCCATAGGAGAGGAACAGCCATGAGCCAAGGCGGATGCAATTGCGGGGCCGTGCGGTACCGCATCGAGGGAGCGCCGCTGAGCGTGGCGGCGTGCCATTGCAGCAACTGCAGGCGGCAATCGGGCGCCGCCTATTCGGTCAATATCATCGTCAAGGCGTCGGCAATCACGATCGAGGGCGAGCTCGCATCCTATCTCGATCCCGACACCAGCAGCGGCCAGCCCGTGTTGCGCGAATATTGCGGCACGTGCGGATCGCCGATCCGCTCCACGCCGCAGGCCGATCCCCGGATCGTGGCGGTAAAGGCGGGTACGGCAGATGCGCCCGGCGACTTCGCGCCGAAATTGCACATCTGGACCAAAAGCCGCCTGCCATGGGTCGAAATTCCCGCGGGGCTGCCGCAATTTCCGGAGAATGTCGGCTAGAGCCCGGCGCTATGGCGATGGTCCGGCGCCCGGGAGCGCCGGACCATCGCTTTGACCGGCGGTGCCCCCACGCCGGATCAGAGCAGCGCTTCGAGCGCGTTGTAATAACGCAGGATATTATCCTCGAGCCCGCAATAGAGCGGCTCTTCGGGCACGCCCATCGCAAGTCCGGTCTGGCTGATCTCCGCGGCGCGGAAATCCTCGCCGCCAAAGACGTTGATGATCAGTTCGTACGACCGCTCGAACACCTCTTCGGCCTTCGGCGTCGTCGCCGGACCTGGCGTCAGCATGCAATATTCCACGACCGTGCGATCGACGTCGTAGGGCATCAGGATCATCGCGCTGATATAATATTGGCTCGTCACGATCACGATGTTCGGGAAAGCAGTATAGGCGTGGGTGACCAGCTTATGAACGTTGGTTTCCGGATCTTCGTCCAGCATTGAGGGCTCATAGCCCGCGCGGCCCGACACCTGCCGGATGTTCGCGCCGAACTGGTCGACGATCGACGGCGCGTCGACGAAGCGGTCGCCGATCGATGCCGCGTGCAGCCGCTGGACATGATAGCCCTCGAGGAAGGGTTCGAGGACGACCTTCCAGTTCGCCTTGAGGTCGAAGCGCTTGCGGCCATAGACGTGCGCGTTCGGGATGCCGAGCGCGTCGAGATCGGCCGATACCTGGTCCGAAACCTGCGAGAAATCGGGTTCGCTACCGTCGAGCTGGGCATAGACGAAACCGCCCATGACCCGCGACGGCAACTCGCGCAGCCCGCGCGTGCCCTTGTCGAAGCCCTCGAAGACGTCGGGCCGCGCGACACCGATCAGCTTGCCGTCGAGACCATAGGTCCAGGCATGATAAGGACAGGTCATGCGTCCCTGGCGATGGACGATGCAATCCTCGATCAGCTTCGATCCCTTGTGCTGGCACGCATTCAGCAGCACGCGCACCGCGCCGTCGCGCGCGCGGCTGACGAGCAGCGCCATTCCATAGGCCTCGATCGCGACGACCGATCCCGGTTCGGCAACCACGGCCTCGGGCAGGATCGGCACCGGAAAGCGGCGGAAGATGCGCGCCTGCTCGGTCTCGAAACGTTCGCGTCCGGTGAAGATCGCGTTGGGCCGTGTCTCGGTCATCGGCACGACCACCGCGTCGCGTTCGGCGGGAATGAGGCGGATCGCCGCCTGCTGGCTTTCAGTCAGATCCGTCAGCCGTGTCACCTTGCGCTTCGCGGGCGCCGCAAAATCCAGAGTTGCCATATCGTCTCACCCATTCCTCTGCTTGTTGAATCCAACCTACGCGATTCCCTATCTAATGACAATAGATATATGCGGCTGACACGGCGGGCTGGTAAGGCGCGGGCGGGAGTTCTATGGACGCCAAGGGAAACAGGTAGGCATATATGGCGACGACGGCGAAGAAGAGCGTGAAGACGTCCGGGCGAGCAGGCCGGGCGGGCCGGCCGGCACAACCGCTGATCACCCGCGAAGCCGCAGCGGCGGCGGCGCTGAGCCTGATCGATCGCGATGGGCTCGACGGGCTCAGCCTGCAGGGGGTGGCGCAGATATTGGGGGTCAGCGCGCCGTCGCTCTATTATCATTTCAAGGACAAGGAAGAGCTGCTGACCGAGGTCGCGCGCGCCGTGCTCGAGGAAATCGGGCGCGAGACCGGCGCCTGGTCCGACGATTGGGAAAAACGCACGATCGAACTCAGCATCGCGGCGCGGCGGGTGATGCTCCGCCATCCGAATGCCGCGCCGCTCGCGCTGCGCTTCTTCCCGCGCAAGGTCATGCTCCCGGCCTATGAACGCAGCCTCGTCGACTGCCCTTACCCACCCAAGGTGCAGGCAGCGATCCTGGAGGCCATCGAGAAATTCACATTCGGATCGGCGCTGTTCGCGGCTGCGGCCGAGGCGCACCATACGCCGTCGATGCCGCCGGTGGACGAGGAGCATTTCCCCTATCTCTATCGTGCGCTCGACGCTGCGCCCGACGCCGACGCTATCCATGCCGAAGCGCTGCACGTGATCCTCGACGGCTTCCGCGCCCGCTATGGCGGCGACAAGGTGAAACGATAGTCCGTCAGCGGCGATTGGCGCGATCCAGATGACGCCAGACGATCGTCTTCTGCACTTCGGTCGACCCGCCATAGATGGTTTGCGCCCGCTCGAAGAGATAGGAGGCCGTGCGCGTAGCCGCGAATGCGGGGACCGCGGGCGCCTGCCCTTCCCAACCGTCGACGCTGCGGTCGAGGAACGGCGCGCGGTCGCGGCCGGCGAGGTCCATCCATAATTCGGTGATCGCCTGCGCCTGTTCGGTGCACGCGATCTTCAGGCCCGAAACCGCCGCCGGAGCGGCATCCCCGGCGAGCACGCGCAGCACCGAAATCTCGAGCGCATCGAGCCGCATCTCCGCGCGCGCCACGCGTGCAGCAAAGGCCGGATCGTCGGCCATCGACCTGCCGTCCCCCCGCGGTCGCTTCGCAGCCAGCTTGCGGATCGCCGCCAGATCGGCACGCTTTCGCCCGATATGCGCATAGGAGACGCGCTCGGCGGACAGCAGGACATTGGCATAATGCCAGCCCCTTCCCTCCTCGCCGATCCGGTTCGCCGCGGGGACGCGCACCCGATCGAAGGTGACGCGGTTGAGCTCGTGCGATCCATCGATCGAGACGATCGGATCGACGCGGATGCCCGGCGACCGCAGATCGGCGCAGATCATCGATATGCCGTCCTGCTTGCGCGCCTCGCGCGAGGTGCGGACGAGGCAGAATATCCAGTCCGCCTGATGCGCGCCCGAGGTCCAGATCTTGGTCCCGTCGAGGATATAATCATCGCCGTCGCGTACCGCCGCCATGCGAAGCGAGGCGAGGTCGGAACCGGACTCGGGTTCCGAATAGCCCTGCGCCCACAAGGCGCGCGATTCCAGTATGTCCGGCAGCCAGCGCGCCTGCTGCTCCGCCGTTCCGAAGGCGCAGATGATCGGCCCGATATAGATGACCGCCATCGGGATGATTGCGGGCGCCCCTGCGCGTTCGAGTTCCTGTTCGAACAGGTAGCGGCGAACCGGGGTCCAGCCCGTGCCGCCATGCTCCGCCGGCCATCCGACGCCGAGCCAGCCGCGTGCGTTGAGCGCCTGCTGCGAGCGGACATGGTCGGCGCGCGTCATCGGGATACCCGCGCGCATGCGCGCCAGCAGGTCTTGCGGATAGTCGGCCACAAAGAAGTCCCGCACCTCGTCGGCGAATGCCCTGTCGGCGGGATCGAGCGTCAGGTCCATCACATCGCCTTAGCCTGAAAAGAAAGACGCGCACCGCCGGAGAGGTGCGCGTCTAAGGTGCCCTTAGTGGAAACGTTAGAATTGCTTGGTGAACTGCAGATAGATCTGCCGCGGCCGGTCGACGATGGTGTTGAGGTCCGAGCGGATGCCCGTCGCGGTGCCGGTGCCGCCCGTCCCCTGCGCCGGCATGTCGTTGGCCGAGGTGATGACGAACTTGTTCGCGAGATTGCGGCCGATCAGCGCGAACTCCCATCCCGATTCCTCGTCGAACAGGCGGACGCCTGCATCCCAGCGCACATAGCTCGGCTGCACCCCATCGGGCCGCAGCGTGTCGGTGTAATTATAGTTCGACGAGAAGCTGGCGTCGGTGCTGATCCCGAACTGGAGATTGCCCGTTAACGGCTTTGAATAGCTGGCTCCGACGCGTCCGGCCCACAGCGGAGCCTTGGGAGCACGGCGGCCGTCGAAGTCCTGGTTGTTGAAGGCGCCCGTCGGCCCCGCATCAAGCGTACAGCCCTCGGCGATCGTCTGACCGGTGAAGCAGGTGCCCTTGTAATCCTTGAAGATCGCGCGGTTGTACGCGATCGACGCATGCGCTTCGAACCCTTCGAAGCCGCGCGGACGGAAATTGAGGTCGACCTCGACCCCGCGGGTGTTCAGCGCGCCGGCGTTGCTCACCGTCTGGGTGATCGTCGCCGCGTCGAAGATCTGCACCTGCAGGTCGTTGTACGTATAGTCGTACGCCGTGACGTTGAAGCGCAGCTGGCGGTCGAGCAGCTCGGTGCGCAGACCGATTTCGCCGCCTTCCGCCGTTTCGCTCTTGAAGCGGCCGGCCGCGTTGGTGACCGTGGGCGTCACGGTCAGGCTGGTGTTGTAGCCGCCCGCCTTGAAGCCCTGCTTATAGGCGCCATAGATGGTGATATCCTGCGTCGGCTTCCACGTCAGCGTCGCTTGCGGCGACAGATTTTCGTCGCGGAAGGTGTCGAAGATCTGGCGGATGCCGAACTGCGAAGCAAAGGCCGCGTGACGATAATATTGATCGCTGAAGCTGTCCTTCTCTTCGCGCGACCAGCGCACACCGCCCGCGAGTTCGAGATTGTCGAGGATGTTCCAGCGCAGCTCGGTAAAGGCCGAATAGGATTTGCCGTCGAAGCCCGCGATGCGGCCGAAGCTGTGATAGTTTCCGGTCGTCGGATCGGGCGCGAGCACCGCCGCGAAGGCCGCGGTGTCGAAGCGGTAGAAGGCGTCGGCATAATAGAGCCCGGCGGTCAGGTTGAACGGCCCCTCGAAATCCGTGATCGCGCGGAATTCCTGCGAGAACTGGCGGAAATCGTTGAACTGGCTGACATAGATGCCCGCCGCGGCGCCCGCGAAGCTGTTGTTGTCCGACTGCTCGAACGCGTAATGCGCGGTGACCGAGGTCAGCGTGACCGGGCCGAACCCCTTGTCGATCGTGAGCACCGTATAATGCGAGTCATGGTCGGTATAGGTCTTGCCGTCGCGCGCATAGGGCATGACCGCGGCGATCTGCGGCGGCAGATCGGCGGTGTCGTTGCGCCCGTCGACGATACAATCCGAATAGATGGCGGGGATGCCCGAGGTCGCGCGAGGGACCGTGCGACCGGCGGCGCATTTGCGCTCGTAAAAGGCACCCGCGCCATCGTCGTTGATCTGCGACAGCTGCCCCTTCAGGCTGATGCGCAGGTCGTCGGGACCGTCATAGAGCAGGGTGCCGCGGATCGAGAAGCTCTCAGCCGCACCGCGTGTCCGCGACGACACGACGCGGCTGAGCCCGCCGGTGGTGTTGCTCACGCCGGTATTCGGGAAGAAGCCCTGCTGCGTCGATCCGCGCGCCGCGACGCGGAAGCGCAGCGAGTCGGTGATCGGCACCGAGACATAGCCCTCGCCGTACATTTCCTGCGATTCGATCTCATAGCCAAGTTTGACGCGTGCTTCGAAGTCCGCGGTCGGATCGGCGGACCGAACGGTCACGACACCGCCGGTCGAATTCTTGCCGAAGAAAAGCGCCTGCGGCCCCTTCAGCACTTCGACGCCGGCGAGGTCATATTGGGCGTTGATGATTTCCTTGCCGCGGCTCATCGCGATGCCGTCGAGGTTGATCGACACCGACTGGTCGAAACCCGAGCTCAATGACGTCGAACCGACGCCGCGCAGAAAGATGCTGGCCGACGAACCGGTGATCGCACGTCCGACCACCATCGAGGGAACGAGCTGCGAGATCGAGGTGATGTCGGTGACGACGGCCGCCTCGAGCTGCTGCGGCGACAGCGCGGCGACGGCGACCGGCACGTCCTGCAGCGATTCCTCGCGGCGACGCGCGGTGACGACGATGTCGTCGGTGCCGATCGTATCGGTCTCGGCGATGGGCTCCTGACCCGTCTGTGCGTGGGCGGCGGGGGCATAGGATGCCAGCCCGAACAAGGCGATCGCCAACGACGATGCATGCATCGTCCGCTGCTTGTTCATGGCGCGATTAAAATAGCGGATGCGCGTAGCCAGGGTCATGCTCTTCCCTCCCATGTGGCGCGCTGCTCGTATGGCAGCGTCGCAAAACCTAATGCCATTAAGCAACGAGTCGCGCAAGGAGAAATTAAAAGCTCGTTTAATTCGTTCGAACGGGAGGAAAATTTTCGCCGTTTTCCGGCCAGCGTGATGCGACCCCGCAACCGCGATCCGCCGCGAAGCCAGAGTTTAACTTGCCAATTAAATTATGTCTGACGCTATTTCGGCCGCTTGCCGAATGCGGCGATCCGATCGAGCGAATCGGGCGCGCGGCCCATGTTGCGATAGACTTCGTGCGCCAGCCCCTGCCCCAGCGGAACGCCGTCGGTTTCGATCAGCAGGCGCTTGTTGGCGCTGTTGCTGAACCAGCTGTTCGCGAGAATCGATCGCGCAAAGCCCTCGACCTCGGCATCGAATTCTGCGTCTTCGTAGCAGGCATTGGCGAGACCGATCGCGCAGGCTTCGGCGCCATCGAGCGTACGGCACGTGAACATCATCTCGCGCGCCTTGGGTATACCCACGCGGCGCGGCAGACGCTGGCTCATCCCCCAGATCGGCGTCAGCCCCCATTTTCCGTGGGTGTCGCCAAAGCGCGCCGAGCGCGACGCCAGGATGATATCGCCGGCGAGCGCCAGTTCGAGCGCGCCGGTAAAGCAAGGTCCGTGCACCGCCGAAATTACCGGCTGCGGCAGGTTGGCCAGCCGTTCGATGACCCCGGCCTGCAGATTATGTTCTTCATGACTCTCACCGTCGCTGATCGCGCCCAGGTCGTGCCCGGCGGAAAAGGCCCGGCCCGCGCCGCGAACGACCACACAGCCAATACTGTCATCGATTACGATTGCGTCGACATGCGCCCCGAGTTGGCGGAAAAGTGCGGTGTTGAGCGCATTGAGCTTTTCGGGGCGATTGAGCGTCAGCGTCGCCAGCCCGTCGATATCGGTGCGAATTACGAGTTCGTCGGTCATTTTTCCCTCCCATCAGCTTGGCGAGGCGATGCTGCCGATCCGGATCGAATTTTATGCCCGGATTTAAATTGGATTCGCCATCCGCTCCATTTTCACTCTTGAACCCAATTTGAAAAGAGATTTTAAATGAGCATATAAAAATATAGGACGGCCGGCGAGAGGAATGGCGGCATGACGATCGAATCCGCGGCGCCCATTCGCCCGTTTGACCGAAAACGATATTATTCGGCATATGTGATATCCATATTGGTTCTCGTAAATGCGCTGGCTTATCTCGATCGCCAGGTCATGCTGATTCTCGTCGAGCCGATCCAGGGTGACCTAGGCCTCAGCGATACCCAGATGGGAATCATCATCGGCCCGGCCTTCATGGCGTTTTTCCTGGCGGCGGCGATGCCGATGGGCGCGCTTGCGGATCGCCATGCGCGCAACCGGCTGCTTGCTGCGGGCATCACGATCTGGAGCGTCGCGACGCTGTGGGCCGGCGTTCGGACAGTTTCGGCGAACTCGCGCTCGCACGGGCCTGTGTCGGTTTCGGCGAAGCTTGCGTCGTGCCGGCGGTCTTTTCGCTGGTGACCGACTATGTTTCGCCCGAGCGGCGCGGCCGCGCGATGGCGGTGGTCACGACCGGGGTCCCGATCGGCGCGGGCTTCGCGCTGTTCGGCGGCGGGCTGATCCTGCAATGGGCGGCGACCAACGACGTCCGCTTTCCGCTGCTCGGCGCGACGCAGCCGTGGGAAGTCGTGCTGGTCCTGTTCGGCCTGTCGGGCCTCGTCGTCGCGCTGCTCACCCTGACGATCGCCGAGCCGCGGCAGGCGGCGCAGGCGGTCGAGACGGCGCAGCGCGAAACGGCGGCGCAGCCCGCAGCGGCTCCCGCAACCGAAAGCTTCCTTGCCTATCTGCGGACCCGTCCGGGCGCCACCGCGATCATCCTGATCCCTTATGTGCTGCTCGGCTATATCCAGATCGCGACATTCAGCTGGGTCCCCACCCTGCTGATGCGTCTCCACGGGCTGGGGCATGCCGAGACCGGGATCATCGTCGGAACGGTGACCGTCGTCATCCCGATCATCACCTCGCTGATCGCGGGGACCGCCGCCGACCATCTGTTCCGGCGCTTTGCCGCGGGCCCCTTTCTGATCGTCGTGTGGATCGGCCCGCTGATCCTGCCGGGCGTGCTGCTGATCGCGCTGTCGCCCGGCGTCACGGGCGTCGTCGCGGGGCTCGTCCTGGCCTGCGCGGTCGGCGGCGCGGCATCGACGACGGTCTATGTCGCGTTGCAGGCGGTCACGGCCGCTCCCTTTCGCGGACGCAAGCTCGCGCTCTACAACATGCTGCTGCAGGTCACGGGGCTCGGCGCCGGCCCGCTGATCGTCGCCGCGATCACCGACCATGTCTTTCAGGATCGCGCGATGCTGCACCTCGCGATTCTGGTGGCCGTGATCCCCGCGTGGATCGCGGCGGTCTATTGCGGATTTGCGGGGCGCAAATCCTATGAGCAGCTGCGGCAGCGCATTTCATTACAGGACAGGGGCTGAACGGCGATGGACAGGCAACATGCGGCGAAGACGGCCGGAAAGCCGCGCAAGGAAGGCGCGCGAAAGCGGGGCACCGCCCGCGCGATGCTGCTGCAGGCAGCGAGCGACGTGATGGCCGAGGCGAACAATGTCGACGTGCCGCTGTCGAAGATCGCGGCGCGCTGCGGCCTCAATTCGGCGCTGGTCAAATATTATTTCGGCAATCGGCAGGGCCTGCTGTTCGCGTTGGTCGACGACATATTGAGCCGCGGCATCCACCAGATGCAGGAGCTGGCGACGATGGACATGGACCCCGTCGAAAAGCTGAAGCTGCACATCCGCGGGATGGTCACGATCTATTTCCGTTTCCCCTTCATCAACCGCGTGTTTCACAAGCTGTTTCTGGATCCCGAATTCGGGGACAAGATGGCGACGCAGGTCTCGACTCCGCTCGCCATGGCGCAAAAGGCGCTGCTGACCGAAGCGGTCGAAGCGGGGCTGATCAAACCGATCGAGCCGATGTATTTCTATTTCATCGTCGTGGGCGCCTGTGACCATCTGTTCTTCGGCCACCATGTGATGCGCGCCGCTTATGGCGTCGAACGGATCGACGATGCGCTGATGCGCGATTATGCCAATGTGCTGATCGACCTGGTCCTCGAGGGGTTGCTGACCGAAGAAGCGTCGGCGAAGCGCCGGTCGTCGCGCGCCGCGACACGCGCGGCGCCGAACTGAACGCCGGTCAGGCGGTCAGACGCGGGGTCCGGCGCTTCGAGACGGCGGTATCGCCGACATGATCACCACGCGCGAACGCCGGCAGGATGAAATTGCGGATCGTCAGGCGCACCCGATCCTCGTCCATGCCGGTATCGAGCGCGAGGCGGCACAGCGTGAACTGCATCGCCAAAATCCATTGAACGATATGTGCGTCGTCGAGCGAAGGGGCGATCCGACCGCACCCGCGCGCGCGCGTCAGGAACGGGTGCCACATCTCTTCCGCCAGCGCATGGATCGAATCCCCGGGCCGGGTGAAATCGAGCCGGCCCTGGACGACCTGCCGCGTCACCGGATTGCGGAGCGCGATGTGGACCGCGGCGACCAGATATTGCTCGAGCAGTTCGTCGAAGGGCGCATCGCCCGGCGTGTGGTCGATGAAGCGCCGGTTGAAGGCAGAGAAGCGATATTCGATGATCGCGCGCATCATCGCGCCGCGGCTGCCGAACTCGCGATAGACGGTCACGCGCGTCACGCCGCCTTCGGCCGCGACGGCCTCCATCGTCGTCGCCTCGATGCCGAGCCGGTCGATGCACCGCATAGCCGCGAGCAGCAACGCCACGCGCTTGCGACGCGCGCGATCCTCGCGGATCTTCGAGGGCCGGCGTCCGGCGGGCTTGTCGGGCATCTCGTCCATCGCCCCACGCTAGGCGACAATCAAAAATTATCCAAGCCACGGAATGCGCTTGACTGATACGTTTTGTCATGTCTGTATCATTTTCAAATAGGGTCATGATCCGGCTCGGTCGCGCCGATCGTTCGGACCCGGCAATTGGGGAATGGAAGATGACGACAGATACCGAAACCGCCCGCGTAACGTCGGGCCGCGACCGCAATGCGACGGCGCTCGACATGGTCGCAGGCATCGACCTGTCGGGGCGCAATGCGATCGTCACCGGCGGCGCCTCGGGGATCGGCGTCGAAACCGTCCGCGCGCTCGCTTATGCCGGCGCCGATGTGACGATAGCCGCGCGCAACGAAGCGGCGGCGCGCGAGGTTACCGAACAGATTAATGACGAGATCGGCGCCGAGCGTGTGTCGTGGGACAGCCTCGAACTCGGCGACCTCGCGTCGGTGCGCGCCTTTGCGGCGCGCTGGGGCGACCGCCCGCTTTCGATCCTCGTCAACAATGCCGGGGTGATGGCCTGCCCGCTCGGCCGCACCAAGGATGGGTTCGAAACCCAGTTTGGCACCAACCACCTCGGCCATTTCCTGCTCGCGACGCTGTTGGTCCCCGCGCTCGAAAGGGGGGCCCCGTCGCGGCTCGTCAGCCTGTCATCGACCGGGCATATGTACAGCCCGATCGATTTCGACGATCCCAATTATCACAGTCGCGCCTATCATCCCTTCAAGGCCTACGGGCAGGCGAAGACCGCGAATTCGCTGTTCGCGGTCGAATTCGATCGCCGCTACCGCGACAAGGGAATCCGCGCCTTTGCGGTGATGCCCGGCGTGATCAACACCAACCTCGGCCGTCATATGACGCCCGAACTGCGCGAGGAGCTGGGCATCCAGCCGGGCAGCAAGACGGGATTGGAGGCGATGTACAAATCATCGGCGCAGGGCGCATCGACCAGCGTCTGGGCCGCGGCGTCGCCCGATCTCGACGGACAGGGCGGCCTTTATCTCGAGGATAATGCGCAGGCCGTGCCTTGGTCGAAGGACTTGCCGCGCGGCGTCGGCGTCATGCCGCACGCGCTCGACCCGGATGCCGCGCGCCGCCTCTGGGACCTGTCCGAAGCCCTGACCGGGTCGAGGTGAAATGCGGATTTCATTGACGGCCGAGGACGCCGCGTTTCGCGACGAGGTCCGCGAATTCATCGCCAACGCCCTGACCCCCGAACTTCGCGAAGCGGGCACCCGCTGCACCGGCATCTACAACGACTATCCCGCCGCAAACGCCTGGCACCGGATATTGGCGGCGCGCGGCTGGAGCGTTCCCGGTTGGCCCGTCGAGCATGGCGGGACGGGCTGGACCGCGATCCAGCACTATATCTTCGATTGCGAAATGGCGCTCGCCGGGGCGCCGCGCATCACGCCCAACGCGATCCGCATGGTCGCGCCCGTGCTGCTCGCCTTCGGCACCGAGGAACAGAAAGCGCGCTATCTGCCCGCGATCCGCTCGGGCGACGACTGGTGGGCGCAGGGCTATTCCGAACCCGGCTCGGGATCGGACCTCGCCTCGCTCTCGTGCCGCGCCGTCCGCGACGGCGACGACTATGTGATCAACGGGTCGAAGATCTGGACGACGCACGCCCATTTCTCGAACCGCATCTTCTGCCTCGTGCGCACGGCGAAGCTCGCCAAGCCGCAGCAGGGCATTTCCTTCCTGCTGTTCGACCTCGACCTGCCCGGCATCGCCATCCGTCCGATCCTCTCGATCTCGGGCGAGCATGAACTCAACGAGATTTTCTTCGAGGATGTCCGCGTGCCGACATCGTCGCTGCTCGGCGTCGAGAATGACGGCTGGACCGTCGCGAAATATCTGCTCCAGCACGAACGCACGCACGGCTGGGCGCCGCTGATGCGCGCGCGGCTCGGCCGCATGCTAAAGCGCCCGATGGCAAGCGAACCGTCGTTTCGGCGCCGGCTGGCCGCGGCCGAAATCAAGCTCGTCGCGCTCGAGGTCATGGAGCATCGCTTGCTGACCGGCGACGCGGGCGCGCTGGCGCCCTCCGCCGTTCCCTCGATGCTGAAGATCCTGGGTACCGAACTGCGTCAGCAGCTGACCGAGCTGGCGATCGAACTCGAAGGACCGGCGGCGACCGCCCTGCCCGGCGCCGACGAAGCCTTGTCGGATTTCTGGCCCGGATCGGATGCGATGGCGATCTATCTCAACGACCGCGCGGCATCGATCTATGCGGGGACCAACGAGGTCCAGCGCAACATCATCGCAGGCGCCCTGCTGCGCGCGAAATAGGTTGAACGGCCGAGCGTGAAGGATGATTAGTTCGGCAAAACCAGGGACCGATCGGCAGGTTTCGGGCGGGAGCTGCCCTATCAATCATCGTCACCCCGGACTTGATCCGGGGTCCACGACTTCGACGCCGCTGTG